>JAOZMB010000127.1 GCA_029934515.1 Bacteroidales bacterium | reverse complement strand
AACAAAAAATAAGCGAGATTACAGCCAATCAGCCCGGACTTGTAAATGGTTTTGCCAAAAGACTTGTTGATACAAATCCAGACAAAAAACGATTGACTTACAATGATTATTTACGCACAGAACAGTGGTATCTGAATGTAGCAATTGATAAAAATATTTCGAATGTTCTAAATAAAGCTGATGACCATCGTAGGTTTGTAGAAAAATTATTGTTTACACGAAATAAAGTACCTTATAGAATTAATGACAATGCAATAAAAGAGCTTCACGCAAACGGATTAATAAAACCTTATGAATCTTCTGTTAATGAAAAATTATATGTCAAATTTTGGGTGCCACTTTATAAAAAAGCTCTTCTTGACTATTACTATCCGTACACAAATGGAGAAGGTGAATATATAGCTGAAAATATGTTTGTTGAAGAGTATTTGACAAATAGAAACGAGATAAATTTTGATAAATTAATAGACAGTTATAAACAACATATTAATTTACGTAGTTTTAGACCATACAGAGAAAAAGATAAAAACGGTAACTTTAAATCAATAAAAGAAGCCGCAATGATATATAGTTTTGAAACTTTTATAACTATATTTTTACAAATAATAGAAGCCAAAAGTTATAGAGAAGCACAAATATCACTGGGCAATACTGACATGATAATTAATTTTAAAGGATTTGAATATTTTATTGAGACAAAAAAATATTACAATCCAACTGACTTTAAATCAGGAAAAGATCAAATATCTTACTATTGCAGAAGAGCAGGAATAAAAAAAGGAATTTACATAGTTTTTATTAAAAATACAATCAAAGCAGACAAAATAAAAGAAGAAACAAAGATAATTAATAATGTCGAAATAAAAACATTCTTAATTCGCTATGATGAAAAAAAAGAATTTGGAAAAGACAAAAAAGAAATTAATAAAATAAAAAAAATGTCATAAACACATTTATGTTAAGTACAACTTAAAATGTCAAAACTTGCATCTGTCAGTAAGCAAACAAAACTAATCGGCGACAGGTGAAAAACTCGTGTAAAGCGCAGAAACAGATTTATAAATTTCAATTTTATTTATATATGAAAACAATAATTTCAATTTTACTCCAGCTTTTAATATTTCAAGGGTTTGTTTATTCACAAAATAAATGGGTATTGGAAAAGAAAGAGAACGGAATAAGTGTATATACTCGGTATGCTGAGGGTTTGGAGATAAAAGAATTTAGAGCAGTTATGACAGTGAAATCTAATGTAAATAGTATTGAAAAAATACTTGATGACTACAAAAAATATCCTAAATGGCAAGAAAATTTAACAAAAATAGAGATAGTAAAAAAAATATCTGCAAAAAAAATATATCTACATTTTTTTACAGATATCGGCTGGCCTATTGATAATCGTGATGTTGTGTCATTAATGATGAAAAAAACCTCTAATGACAGAAAAATAATAACTTACAAATATCGTTCTGTTCCAAATTATATTCCAAGAACAAAAAATTATTTAAGAATAAAAAAAACAACTGGATTCTGGAAGATAGAAAAAAAAGAAAACGGAAGAGTTAAGGTTATTTATCAGTTTATTGCCAACCCTGGTGGCAGTATCCCGACATGGCTAATAAATACATTTCTTATCGATGGACCTTTTAAGACAATGAGTAATTTGAAAAAAATGATTTGAATCTTGCTTACATAATAGCCTGCACCTGTCATGTGTTTTCGCCTGACTGTAAGATAACAAACTAATCAGCGATAGATGGAAAAAAACACATGTAGAGCGCAGGCGTATATTTATAAATTTCAACAAAAAAACATTATTTAGTAATTGTTAAAAAATAACTTTTTGATTTGTTTTTTGTAAAATACTTATTATCAGGTGTAAACCAATTCGTAATTCGTAATTCGTAATTTACTTACTTTCTTTTAATTCTTTTAATACTTTTTCTTGTACTGCTTTTGATAATGGAGTATATTGATAAAATTCCATTGAATAATTTGCTCTTCCGCTTGTAATATTTCTGAGAACAGTTGCATAACCAAACATCTCCATCAGTGGCACAAAACCGTTAAGTTTTTGTGAACCTTTTCTATATCTTCTCATAGACTCTATTTTGCCTCTTCTTTTGTTGAGGTCTCCTATAACATTTCCTATGAAATCGTCTGGTGTATTAATTTCAATTTTCATTGTCGGTTCGAGTAGAACAGGCTTTGCCTTCATAAATGCTTCCTTAAAACAAATCGAAGCACAAGTTTGGAAAGCACGGTCTGATGAGTCCACTGGATGATGTTTTCCATCAAGCAATACAGCTTTTATATCAACAATTGGAAAATCTGTAAGAATACCTTTTTCCATTGTTTTTACAATACCTTTATTTACAGCTGGGATAAATTCTTTTGGAACTGAACCGCTTTTTATTTTATCTACAAACTCGTAATCGTTTCCTTTATTAGGTTCAAAACGTAAAAGCGTTTGTGCAAATTGTCCTTTACCACCAGTCTGTTTTGAATGTCGATGGTTATTTTCAATCTCAACAGTAATAGTTTCTCTTAACGCAACAGCTGGTTTACCAACTTTTACTTCTACTTTAAATTCATCTTTAATTCTATCAACAATAATTTCGAGATGCAATTCACCCATTCCAGAGATAACAGTTTCTTCTGTTTCTTCATTGTATTTTGCACAAAACGATGGGTCTTCGTTTGACAATTTTGCCAAAGCCATACCAAGTTTATTTTGTTCTTTTTTCTGTTTAGGATTTATTTTTAGCTCTATAACCGATGGCGGAACATGAATAGATTCCAATAATATTTTGTTCTTAATATCACACAAAGTGTCACCAGTTTTTGTAGATTTCATACCAATTAGAGCAACAATATCACCTGGTCCAGCTTCTTTTATTTCTGCTCTATCTTTTGCTTTAATTTTAAATATCCTTCCAACTCGTTCTTTTTTACCTTTTGTAGAGTTTAAAATTTGCATACCGCTTGTAATTTTGCCTGAAAAAATTCTTACAAAAGTTTGTTGTCCTACATAAGGGTCGTTAATTAACTTGAACGCCAAAGCTGAGAACGGTTCATTTGGACTTGGATTTCGAGTTACAGATTTTTCTATATTATCAATATCCATTCCAACAGTAGCTCCAATATCTAACGGCGACGGCAAATAATCAACCACTGCATCAAGTAATAATTCTACACCTTTATTTTTATATGCAGCGCCACAGAATACTGGAGTTATCATTAATTTCAAAATTGCAGAGCGTGCCGCTGTCTTTAATAATTCAATAGGGATTTCTTTTTCATCGAGATAAAGTTCCATTATTTCATCGTTGAAGTCAGCAAGTGTTTCTATCAGAAGTTCACGAGCTTGTTCTGTTTTTGCTTTGTAATCATCTGGTATTATTGTTGTTATCCTTTTATCTTCTTCAAACATATATGCTTTACAATCAACAATATCAATAATTCCGTTAAAATCATCTTCCGAACCGATAGGAATCTGAAAAGGAATTGCATTTGCATCAAGATATTTATTCATCTGTGAAACAACCTGAATAAAATCTGCTCCACTTCTGTCCATTTTATTTACAAAAGCTATTCGAGGGACTCTATATCTGTCGGCTTGATTCCAAACGGTTTCACTTTGTGGTTCGACTCCACCTACGGCACAAAACAATGCTGTCATTCCATCAATAACCCTTAAAGAACGTTCTACTTCGATAGTAAAATCAACGTGTCCGGGCGTATCGATAATATTTATTTGTGAACTTTTCCAGTTACACGAAATCGAAGCTGAAGCAATGGTAATTCCTCGTTCTTGTTCTTGTTTCATAAAATCCATTGTCGCTTTGCCATCGTGAACTTCTCCCATTTTCCGATTAATTCCGGTATAAAATAATATTCGTTCAGTTACCGTAGTTTTACCAGCATCTATGTGAGCAGCTATTCCTATATTTCTCAATTTTTTTAATTTCATAAGTAATTAATTATTCAGTATCCTTTTCAAAAAAGCGTGCAAAGGAAATACTTTTTTTTAATAAAAAAAAAAAAGTTATTAGTTGTGTTTTAAAATCATTAAAAATCACTATTTTAAAAATAGTAATTCCTTAATTTTCATGCGTTTGCCTTAAAAATATCAAATTTTTGTAACTAAGCACTAATAACTAATAACTATTTTACTAATTTATTAATAATCTTTTTCATTTTATCTCCGTTCCAATTAGCTGCACCTGTTTCTTTAATTCTAATTTTTCCATTTTTCGATATTAAAAAAGTTGTAGGAATACTTGATGTTTCAAAAACTTCTGGGGGTTTATATTGAGTTGTATAAACTGGAAATGTATATTCTTTTTTTCTGATAAATTCTTTAACTTCATTGTTATTTTGGTTCGAAATTAACAAAAAAACAACATTGTTATTATCCTTAAATTCATCATAAAGGCTCTGAATGCTTGGCATTTCGCCTATACATGGCGGACACCATGTTGCCCATAAGTTTAGAAAAATAACTTTTCCTCTGAATTGTTCTAAGTTTACAATATTGCCGTCTATATTGGTTAATTCCCAGTTGTAATTAGAAGTTGTTACTACTGATGCTGAGCTGTTATTTATTACAGAAGGTTGGATAATTTTTGCTTTAATTCTATTCACAAAACTACCTATTTCAAGTCTGCTACTCGGAATTAAAAGAGCAATAATGAATAATATGAATATAATATCGCTTATTTTATTCCAAAGATTTTTATTTTTCCATTTATCAAAATATTTTTTCATTTATAAATATTAAATTGAAAATTTTGTAAATCCTAAAAGTTATATGTTATTTTAAAATAAATCTTTTATTAATTTATTAAGTTTTTTATTTTTCTTCTCTAATATTATAAATTCAACAATAATAAAAAATAATGCAATAAATATTATATAATGAAATTTATCATTGTATTCTTTAAATTTAGATTTTGTTTCTTTCTTTTCAAGTTTGTTAAGTTCTTTTAATATCAATTTTAATCCGGTATCTATATTATTTCCTCTTGCATAAATTCCTCCTCCTGTACTTGCTATTTGTCTCAATAGTTTTTCGTTAAGTTTTGTAAGGACTTTGTCTCCAGAGTTATTTTTTCTGAAATCGCGTGTTTTTTTGTTTGGAATTGGAACAGCTTTTAATTTTCCCATACCAATTGTAGAAACGATTATTCCTTTTTCTTTTGCTTCTTTTGCATTTTCAATAGCTTTTTCTTCATGATTTTCGCCGTCTGTAATAATTATTAATGCTTTTCCTTTATCTCTTGTTGGGCTGAACGACTTTATTCCAAGTTCAACGGCAGCGCTAATATCTGTTCCTTGTATTGATACGTTGTCTGTTGACAGTGGTTCGAGGACAAGTTTAATAGCCGAATAATCATTTGTAAGTGGTACTTGCATATATGCTTTTCCAGCAAAAATTATTAATCCAATGTCGTCTTGTGATTTTTTTAGGAACTTTGAGATTGCACGTTTTGCACGTATTAGACGGTTTGGGTCAATATCTTCTGCCTCCATGCTGTTCGAGACATCAAGCGCAATAATAATTTCTGCTGACTGGCGTGTTACTTCTTTCAATTTTTTGCCAAACTGAGGACGAGCAGCAGCAATAATCACCATCGCAAGCACAAGGTTTAGAGTTACAAATTTTATAAGAACTCTTGTTTTTGATGCATCGGGCATTAATCTTCTTATTATATTATGGTCTCCAAAAATTGCAAGTGCTTTTCGCTTACGATAATAAGCAAAAATATAAATCAAAATCAAAAAAACAATCGAAAAAAAAGCCCAAAGATACTCTGGATTCGCAAATTGGAATAAATTCATTTCAGATAATTCGTTCATATTTCATATTTTTTATTTGAATTTTTATACACTACTCTGCTCAACCTGAAAGCTTGTGATACGCTATATATAATTATTTTTTTAAACTTTTAAGATATTTATCTGCTTTTGCAAAATCTGGTATTCCATATCCGTAATCATTATCTGGGTCTCTGTATTTGTTGCAACTTTTTATGACTGCATCAATAATTTCCATATTATTAAATTCTGGATTTGCCTGCCAAAGACATGCTACGGCACCTGCCATAATTGGTCCAGAGAAAGAAGTTCCAGAAGAGAATGTTATTCCTTTTCTTCGTCCTTGTACAGCAGCAAAAGAACCTTTTGCCATTACTTCTGGTTTTATTCGTTTATCGCTTGACGGGCCACGCGAGCTGAAACCAGTCAAATTACCAGACGAACCAACAGAACCAACCGCAAGAACACTATCAGCGTCAGCTGGTGCAGCTATATATTTCCATGGGTCATTTCCTTCGTTTCCTGCACTCGTTACAACAAGTATTCCTTTGCTTGATGCTATATCTGCGGCTATCGAAATCGGAGCAGTATTACCGTTCATATCTTTATATGTATGACTGTTAATTTTATCATCAAAATTATTGTAACCCAATGAAGTATGTATCATATCAACACCAACACTGTCCGCAAATTCAGCACCTGCAATCCAGTAGTATTCTTCTACAATATATTCAGAAGCTCCTTCTTCTGTTCGCAAAAGCCAAAACTTTGCTTTCGGAGCTGTACCGACAAGTTTACCCGGATAATTAGCTCCGATTGTAGATAAAACCTGCATACCGTGTGTGTCATCTTTATAAACATCATCATCGCGGTCAACAAAATCTCGTGTGCCAAGTATCTGTTTGTTTGCGTGTAAACTGTCAAAAGACGGTAAAGAATTTACTTTATAAAAACCAGCATCTAAAACAGCTATTTGAATTCCCTGTCCAAGCCATCCGTTTGCATGTAGATAATGTCCATTTAACATTTTAATTTGATTTTCTCCTCTTCCGTAATCAAAAGTTAAAGGTGAGTCTTTCACTGTTTCTATTTTGATTTTTTTTCTTCTTTTCTTTCTTTTTGATTTTTTTTCTACGAATTCTGTTTTGTAATTTGCTTCAACGAAAGGCAATTTATAAGCTTTTTCAATAAGTTCTTTGTCTTCTGTGTAAACAATAGCGAGATTAAACCACTTTGATACAGAATAAATCTTAAGCTCCAACTCTTCCAGTTTTTTTATATACTTTTCATTAACTGGTATGTCTTGTTTTGTTACTTTAATATCATATTTTTGTCGTCTTAAAACAGCTCTTTCCGATAGGAATTTCTCTGGATTTTCTGTACTATATTCAGAATTTTCTTTGTCTTTAAATTTTATTATGTAAGTATTAGGCGCTATTTGTGAGAATGCGTTCATACATAATACTGCAACAAAAATAAATAAAATATTATACTTCATTTTTATTAGATTTTTAATTTATTAAAATTATTGAAAGGCACAAAATTAAGTTTTTTTATTTAGAAAAAAAATAAAAATGTTTTAATTGTAATTACACAGGACTACTCTTTGATTGTGCAATTAAGTTTAAGAGTATCTTTCACATCTGTTCTCACTTTAATTGCTGTATCAATAATAGTTATAAGTATGACAAAAATTTCACCACCTTTTAAGTTTTTTTATAAATTACTGACATACCAATTAATGCCTTTTAATACAAAGTTTTTTTTACAGTCTTTACGTTTTAATCTTTGATAAAAATATTAAATCCGTATAATAAGTATTCTACTATACGGATTAAATTCAGTTCTTTACCTACCGTACATTGCTATAATTTCTTTTTTTGTTTTGCCAAGTATGTTGTATTTTTTTCCTATTTTAATAAAAGCTTTGAGTGCTTTTTCAAGATGATGAATTTCGTGTCCTGCCGAAATTTGTGTTCTTATTCTGGCTTGTGCTTTTGGCACTACTGGAAAAAAGAAACCAATAGCATAAATACCTTCATCGTACAGATCTCGTGAAAAATCCTGTGCAAGTTTGGCATTAAAAAGCATAACTGGAACAATAGGTGTGTCTCCATCTTTTAATACAAAACCAGCATCGCTCAGTCCTTTTCGCCAGAAGTTTGCGTTCTCTTCAAGTTTATCTCTTCTCTCTGTGTTACCTCGAATCAAGTCAAATACTTTTAAAACTCCTGAAACCACAACTGGTGCCATTGTATTTGAGAACAAGTAGGGACGAGCCTTTTGACGACACATTTCTACAATTTCTTTTCGTCCAGAAACACAACCTCCCGATGCTCCGCCAAGAGCTTTTCCGAAAGTTGTTGTAATAATATCTATTTTACCTATTACATTGTATTTCTCGTGTGTTCCACGACCTGTTTTGCCAATGAAACCACTTGAATGCGAATCATCAACAAAAAGCATTGCATCATATTTTTCGCAAAGAGCAACCATTTCATCAAGTTTTGCAGTATCGCCATCCATAGAAAAAACTCCATCTGTAATAACTACTTTCAATCTCCTGTCAGCATGTAATTGCAGTTTACTTTCAAGGTGTTTCATATTTGAATGCTTGAATGTATCGCGCAGTGCTGGAGATAATCTTATTCCGTCAATTATCGAAGCATGAACAAGTCTGTCTGAAATCATTACGTCCTCTTTGGTCATAAATGCCTCAAACACACCAGTATTTGCATCCATACATGAAGGAAACAATATTGTATCTTCTGTACCAAGAAATTCTGTTACTCTATTCTCTAACTCTCTGTGTATATCCTGTGTTCCACAAATAAAACGAACAGAAGACATTCCATATCCTCTGTGATTTAGACCGTCATGTGCAGCCTTTATAACTTCTTGATGACTGGACAAACCTAAATAATTATTAGAACACATGTTAATTACTTTTTTGAGAGATGAACCCAAAGGAAATTCAACCTCAATATCTGCCGCTTGCAAAGAATGAATAAATCTTTCTTTTTTGAAAATACCTGCATCTTCTATTCCCTGTAATTCGTTTTGTAATACATTACGAACTTTATCACTGTAACCCATAATTTAATTATTTTTTGTTTACAAACTCAGTTACTAATTCCACAATGCTGTTAACCGTATCAAAGGTCTCTTCGGTAGCTCGGTCATCAGGCAAATTTATTTTGTATTTCGTTTCGAGGAAACGTTTTAATGATACCATTGAGAACGAATCTACAATGCCACCTGAAATCAAAGGACTGTCATATTCCAACTCCTCATCTTCATCTTCGAGGTACTCTTCAATTACATATTCCAAAATTACCTTTCTGTATTCTTCCATCGCTGTTATTATTTTTAATATTTATAATTAATAATATTATGTCAATGAATTTTATAAATATTTGCAATATAATTATTAAGTTGATATCTGTTGCAAATATATAATTTTGACAAAATTTTAAACTTTTGCAAAATTAATTAATTTTTATAAAATTAAAAAAAAATGACAATTGTTTACATTAAAAAAATAAAATTAGGATGTCCATGTTTCAAGAAAATTACGAATTACGAATTACGAATTACGAATTACGAATTACGAATTATGAATTAT
>JAOZMB010000126.1 GCA_029934515.1 Bacteroidales bacterium | reverse complement strand
ATAAAGAATGTTATATTACGATTTTATCAAAAACAATTTTTCAAAATTATATAATTTTTCTAAAAATACAATATTAAAAATATTACTTTTTATCAATAAAAAAATATTATGACAAAAATAGCAGTAGTTGGTGCTGGCACAATGGGAAACGGTATAGCACATGTATTTGCACAATCTGGTTTTGATGTTTCGCTTATAGATATTAGCGAGACTGTTTTGGATAGAGCAATTACAACAATCAAAAAAAATTTAGGGCGATTAATAAAGAAAGGTAAAATTTCGGAAGAAGATAAAAATAATACTTTAAATAGACTTGCGACTTTTACCGAAATTAAATCGGGTGTATGCGGAGCTGAACTTGTGATAGAAGCCGCCACCGAGAACGAGAATATTAAATTAAAAATTTTTAAGGAATTAGATGAGCTTTGTAATTCGGAGACAATTCTTGCAACAAACACATCATCTATATCAATCACAAAAATTGCGGCTGTAACAAATCGTCCTGGGAAGGTTATAGGAATGCACTTTATGAATCCTGTGCCTATGATGAAACTTGTTGAAATTATTAAAGGCTACAAGACATCTGATGAAGTGTTAAAAAAGATTGTTGGAATATCAAAAAAACTTAATAAAGTTCCAGTTGAGGTTAATGATGTTCCCGGTTTTGTTGCTAATCGTGTTCTTATTCCTATGATAAACGAAGCGGTTATTACTTTGAATAGAGGAGTTGCTGGTGTAGAAGCGATAGATACTGTAATGAAACTTGGAATGGCACATCCTATGGGGCCTCTTCAGCTTGCCGATTTTATTGGTCTTGATGTTTGTCTTGCGATTATGAACGTGCTACACAAAGGACTCGGCGAAGATAAATATGCAGCTTGTCCATTATTGATAACTATGGTAGAAGCTGGCGACTTAGGTGCAAAATCAGGAACAGGTTTTTATGACTGGAAAAATGGATACAGAAACCTTACAGTTGCAAGTAGATTTAAATAAAAATAGAACATTGCACAGAATTACTGTCGGTGTGGTTTGAAGCCAAGCCGACAGTTTATACAAAAAAACCGATAACAAATGGAAAAAATAGAAAAGAAATTATTTTTATTAGATGCTTACGCATTGATATTCAGGGCATATTATGGTTTTATAAGAAACCCAAGATTTAGTTCGTCTGGCTTAAATACTTCTGCAATTTTGGGTTTTACAAATACGTTAGACGAAATTGTTAGAAAAGAAAAACCTACTCATATTGCTGTTGTCTTTGACCCGCCACCGCCAACATTCAGAAAAAAACTTTATCCAAAATATAAATCGAACAGAAGAGCAACACCAGAAGATATTTTAAAATCTGTTCCATTTATTAAAGAAATAATAAATGGATACAATATTCCAGTTATTGAAATAGAAAATTTTGAAGCTGACGACACAATCGGAACACTTGCAAAACAGGCTGAAAAAGAAGGTTTTACTGTTTATATGATGACTCCAGACAAAGATTTTGGACAATTGGTTTCAGAAAATATTTTTATGTATAAACCAAAAAAAAACGGTAACGAACCAGAGATATTAGGAAAAAATGAAATATGTAAAAAATATAATATCAAAGACCCACTTCAAGTAATAGATATTCTTGCAATTTGGGGAGATACAGTAGATAATATTCCCGGAATACCAGGAGTTGGAGAGAAAACTTCAATAAAATTGATTTCTCGTTTTAAGAGTATAGAAGGTATTTACAAAAATATTTATAGACTTAAAGGAAAACAAAGAGAGAATGTTTTGAAAAGTAAAGAATGGGTAAAAACATCGAAAATACTTGTTACTATTTCGTTGGATGTTCCTGTTGAATTTAATGCAGACGAAACAAAACTTAAAATCCCAGACTACGCAAAATTGGAAAAAATATTTTCGGAACTCGAATTTAAAGCGCTATCAAAAAGAATTATTCCGAAAGACCATGATATGTTTCTTATTTCAGGAATTTCGGATTTGGAAATAGAACCTATAAAACAAAAAGATGATATTAATTCTACAAAACATAATTATATAACAGTAAATACAGATGAAGAACGCAAAAAATTAATTGAATTATTATACAAACAAAAAGAATTTTGTTTTGATACAGAAACAACATCTGTAAATCCGCATCTATCAGAACTTGTTGGAATTTCTTTTTGTTTTAAAAAGCACGAAGCATATTATGTTCATTTGCCAGAGGATAAAGATGAATGTCAGAAAATAATATCTGAATTTAAAAATATACTCGAAAACGAAAGTATAGAAAAAATAGGTCAAAATATAAAATTTGATATTATTGTGCTTAGCAATTATGATATAAATATTCGTGGTCGACTGTTCGATACAATGATTGCACATTATTTGTTGAACTCCGAAAAAAGACATAACTTAACATATATATCTGAAACGATATTGAATTATACGCCTATTCCGATTGAAAATTTAATAGGAAAAAAAGGAAAAAAAGGAAAAAAACAAATGTCAATGCGCATTGTTTCCGAACAAAAAATTAAAGAATATGCCTGCGAAGATGCAGATATTACTTTTATTCTAAAAACAGTATTATACGAAAAATTAAAGAAAGAAGACCTTTTCGATTTAGCTCAAAATATTGAGTTTCCTTTGATTTATGTGCTTGCGGATATGGAGAAAAACGGAGTAAAAATAGATACAGAAAAATTAAATAAGTACAAAGAAAAATTGGAAGTAAAAATAGAAACAATAAAAAAAGAAATTTATTCTTTAAGTGGCACAAAATTTAATATTGCATCACCAAAACAACTTGGTAAAGTATTGTTTGAGATATTAAAAATTACAAATAATCCAAAATTAACAAAAACAAAACAATATTCAACAAGCGAAGCGGAGCTATCAAAATTAAAAAATAAACACAAAATTATAAATATTGTTTTAAAATTCCGTTCTTTAAGTAAATTGCTTTCTACTTATGTAAATGCTTTGCCGTTGTTGATAAATAACAAAACAGGAAAAATTCATACTTCTTATAATCAGGCGGTTACGGTAACAGGCAGATTAAGTTCCACAAATCCGAACTTGCAAAATATTCCTATACGAACAGAAGAAAGCAAAAAAATCAGAACAGCATTTGTTCCATCACACAAAGACGGGTTTATTTTGTCGGCTGATTATTCGCAAATAGAACTTAGAATAATGGCTCATTTAAGTTCAGATAAAAATATGATAACTGCATTTAACAATAAGGAAGATATTCACTCGGCAACGGCATCAAAAATATTTGAAGTAAGACAGGACGAGCTAAGTCAAGAAATGCGGGATAAAGCAAAATCGGCAAATTTCGGAATAATTTACGGTATCTCAGCCTCTGGACTTGCACAAAATTTGTCTATATCAAGAAAAGAAGCAAAAGAACTTATCAATGGTTATTTTGAAACATATCCAGAAGTGAAAAATTACATGAACAAAAGTATTGCCGATGCTGTAAATACTGAATATGTAACAACTATTCGTAAACGAAAAAAATACCTTAATAATATAAATTCGAGGAACTCGCTTCTTAGAAGCAACGATGAACGAAACGCAATAAATGCGCCGATACAGGGAAGTGCCGCTGATATTATTAAGATAGCAATGATAAATTGTTTTGAAAGAATAAATAAAGAAAATTTAAAATCAAAAATGATTATTCAGGTTCACGATGAGCTTGTCTTTGATGTCAAAAAAGAAGAACTTGAAAGTATAAAAATGATTGTAAAAGAAGAAATGGAAAATGCTGTTGTATTAAAAGTTCCGCTGATAACAGACACAGGCATAGGCAATAATTGGTCAGAGGCACATTAAAACATGTTTTAATTTTATATATTCAAAAGTATAACAATGAAAATAAAACTATTAACATTCGGGGTTATTAACGAGATTGTTGAGAATAAACAAATATCTAATGAACAGATTAAATCGACAGATGATTTGCTTATAATATTGGAAAATAAATACCCAGAAATTAAAAATTTGAATTACAAAATTTCTGTTAACAGGAAGTTAATCAACGGCAACACAATATTGAATGACAATGACGAAGTTGCTGTTTTACCGCCTTTTGCGGGAGGGTAAACCCCAAAAAACAAAAATTAATTTATGGACAAAGAAAAATATTTTATTCGAGGGGCAATTCCAGTTACAATAATATCTAAGGCGATGATAAATCATAAAGAAGAAAAAGAAACTGGTGCTTATTCCATATTTTTGGGACAGGTACGAAATGATTTTATTAACAAAAAAAGAGTTCTTAAAATCACTTATTCTGTTTACGAACTTATGGCTTTACAGGAGATTGAAAAAATTAAAAAGAAAATTTTTAATAAATATACCGATTTAAAGAGCATATTTATAAGGCATAGCGAGGGCGATGTTGCTTCTGGTGAAATATCATTTATCGTATTGGTTTCTGGTGGTCATAGGATTCAGTCGCGCGAGGCTTGCGCCGAAATTGTTGATTTATTCAAAAAAGATGTTCCCGTTTGGAAAAAAGAAATACTCGAAGATTATTCGCATAACTGGCGTAAAAATGAAATTTTATAATAAAAAAATAGAGTCATAATTTTACATAAAGTAAAGTCATGACTCTTGTTTATTGAATTTATTCGGCGATTAATAAAATTGTTTTTGCTAAGTAATCGTTAAAAAATAACTTTTTGATTTGTTTTTTGTAAAATACTTATTACTATGTGTAAACCAATTCGTAATTTATAATTCGTAATTTACTAATAAGTTTTTGTCATTGTTTCAGGCACAGCGATTATAAAATTAGCTTTTCCGAGCGATTCTTTGTCTAATTTATCAATATTTTCCTGCGAAACAGTGCTTATAGTTGCGATTTTTAGTTTCGGATTTGCCTGTTTTATATACCATACAATACCTTCAAAATTATCGGAATGATATGCTCCGTTGTAATGTATGTAAATACTTTTATTCTTGTAATCTTTCAAAATAAAATGCGCCATTGTTGCGTCTTTGATAGCTTGCGATTTAGGAAAGTTATCACCTGTGTGTCCCATTTTTTTCCCCATTTCAATCATGTCTGCATAACATTTTAATTCTGAGTCGTACTTGAAAGGCAAAGGCGCAATGTATTTTTTTGCTTCATCACTTAATGCTTTCAAACCTTCTGTTCCTTTTTTAAAAACGATAGAAGCGTATCTTCGTGGAATATTAGATGCTGTAAAATGGAGTTTATTATTTTTGGCAAAATCAATAAGCGGTTTATAGTCAGTTTTATAATTATCCCATAATCTTGCTTCGTCTTCGAACTTTTTTTTGCTTATAATTCCATTTAAATATTCATCTAAAATAAGCTGATTATCAGCTTCAAACATCTCAGCTCCAAGTATCATATTTCTGCTTCCTCGCTTGTCATATATATCTTTTGTTATCTCCAACTCTAACCAATGACTTATTGGATTGTTATGCAACTCTCCGATAAAAATTATATCTGCTTCATTAAGTTTGTTAAGCATCTTTTTGTAGTTAATTTTTTTTCCTTTTTCATTATAAATGATATAAGCTGGTTTATCATTTATTACACTAAAACTTAATAAAACAACTGATAATAAGATGATTAATTTTATTTTTTTGTTCATTTTTTTGAATTATTTAAATAATTTTAAATTTTACATAAGTACTTTGCGTCTGTTAGGCGCAGGATTGTTTTCATATATTAATCAATAAAATAATTTGTATAAATTATCAATTATTTTTAATAAAAACTTTTTCCACGAAATCAATATCTTCTTGAATATATTCTGCAAAATCAAATAATTTTTTATCTGGATAATTTAATTCAAAGATTGTATCTTCTATAAATGAATTAAATCTTACAACAGTTATTATTCGACTTCCTAAGTAAAAACCGAGCCATATAATTGCCAAAACTGCAATTCCGTAAATATTAAGTCCTAAAACGAAAGCAGTTATTGTTGATAACGACAGCGCACAGGCAATAAAAAAAAATTCATTGAACCATAATTTATAGCTTAATTTTGGCACATCTTTTTTTAAGTTTATATGTAGTTCGCCTTTGCTTACAGGATTGAATAAATTCCAACCGTTCCATGCAAAACGAGCAAGCGATGCATCGAAATGTATATATGTTTTTTTTGTTTCTATATCTTTGACATAAGAATTTATTAATTTTTTTTGTAATTTTAAGAAAAATTGTTCTCTAAACTTCTCATGTTCTTCGTAAATAACAATATTTGTATTTTTTTTGTGTCTAAATAGAAAATTTAACATAGTATAAATTATTTATTTTGTTTTACGCTTGTTTGCTGATTTTACAATTTGTATTTTACGCTGTCTAACAGCCGGGACATGACGGGCTATTTTCTTTTTTTATTTTGTGGTCTATGATTTTTTGTTGCACTTTTATGCAATAGATTTTCTTTCTTTTAAGTCCGCTATTATGTCCTACACGTGTTTCTGGGAATTTTTTTTTCTTTGAGAAGAAAACCTGAATTCCAAGTCCGGTAAGCGAAATTCCAATAATTATTATTGATAAAACAAAAACAGTTAAAAACATTTTATTTATTTTTTAGTGGTTTATATTTCGTATCACAACTTTTCTGGTTGTGATACGATGCGATAAATTTTATTTAAGTAATTCAGCCATTTTGCTTCCCAAATTGGCTGGCGAGTCAACGACATGTATTCCGCATTCTCTAAGAATTTGTTTTTTTGCCTGTGCCGTGTCTGCTTTTCCTCCAATAATTGCTCCTGCGTGTCCCATACGTTTACCTTTCGGAGCCGTCTCACCAGCAATAAAACCAACAACAGGTTTTGTTCCGTTTTCTTTAATCCATTCGGCAGCCTCAGCTTCCATGCTTCCACCTATTTCGCCTATTATTACTATACCTTTTGTCTCTGGGTCTTTTTCAAATAACTTTACAGCATCGAGTGTTGACGTGCCTATTATAGGGTCGCCACCTATTCCTATTGCTGTTGTTTGACCTAAACCAGCTTTTGTAATCTGGTCGACTGCTTCATAAGTTAATGTTCCAGATTTAGAAACAATACCAACACTTCCTCTTTTAAATATAAAACCGGGCATAATTCCTACTTTGCATTCTTCCGCAGTAATAATTCCCGGACAATTTGGACCTATTAATCTTGAATCTTTATCAGATAAATATTCTTTTACTTTTATCATATCTGCTGTTGGAATTCCTTCTGTGATTGCAACTATTACTTTTATTCCAGCATCTGCTGCTTCCATGATTGCATCGGCTGCAAACATCGGCGGTACAAAAATAACCGAAACATCAGCATTTGTTTCATCAACAGCATCTTTTACTGTATTGTATATTTTTTTGTTCAAACGATATTGTCCACCTTTACCAGGTGTTACTCCGCCAACTACATTCGTTCCAAATTCAATCATTTGTGTTGCATGAAACGTTCCTTCGTTTCCTGTAAAACCTTGTACTATTACTTTTGAATTTTTATTTATTAAAACACTCATATATGTAAATTTTAATATTTATATATTTTTAAATATAAAAAATACAAAAGTATGAAAATTTTTAAATTATATCAAAAAAAAAGAAAATATATTATATCAATGTTTATCAAAGATATAGAAAAACTATGTTGAATAACATATAGTTACAAAAAAAGAAATATATATATTTTTTTTTGCTTAATATTAATTTTAATTTTGCAAACATAAATTTGCAATTAAATAATTATAAACTTGTATTCATTATTGTACCAAATTGTAGCTTACAATTCAAACATTTTTATAAATAATCAATACTCAAAAATAAAAAAATCTGAATGAAAATTAAAACCAAATTTATTATAACAAATTTAATAATAATTCTAACACTAATTATCTTAGTAGTATTTGTTCTTCTTTTGATAAAAAATAAAATAGATTTAGATAAAAGTTATAATATACGTTACAAATCTTTTATTATTGCAGACGAACTACAACAAAGCTCCAACGATTTAACAAGATATTGTAGAACCTATGTTTCTACAGGAGATAATATATGGAAAAAAAAATATTGGAGAACTCTTGATATAAGAAATGGAAAAAAACCTAGACCAGATGGTCGAACTATTTCATTAAAAGACAGTATGAAACGTTTAGGTTTTACAAAAAATGAGTTTGATAAATTAAAAACATCAGAAAAAAATTCTAATGATTTAGTGTGGACTGAAACTATCGCATTCAATGCAATGAACGGCTTGTTTGATGATGGCACAGGAAATTTTACGATAAAAAAAACACCCGATATTGAATTTGCTCGAAGAATTATGTTTGACGAAAAATATCACGCAGATAAATTAACAATAATGAAACCAATAGATGAATTTTTTATTTTATTGAATAAAAGAACAGAGAATGATGTCTTAAATAATAACAAAAGAAGTAAATTATTACTTGCAATAATTGCTGTTCTTATTTTCATAATTATTTGCATTGTAATATTTTCTTCATTTTTCATCTCAAAAACTATTTTAAAACCAATTGAAAGAGTGGTAAATGCAATGAAAAAAATTGCAAATAAAGAAATAGATTTCCAAATAACAGAAAATAGAAAAGACGAAATCGGAGAACTTAACAATTCAATTAATAAAATTATTGCTAATTTAAAAACAATAATATCAAGTATTTACGATATGTCAACAACTATTTTGTTAGCAAGTGGACAATTAAATACAGCATCTCAGAGAATTTCGGAACGTGCAAATGAACAAGCATCAACAACAGAAGAAATAGCAAGTTCAATAGAACAAATGAAAGAAACAGTAAATTCAAACAATAAAAAAGCTGAAAATACGGGACGTATAAGTTCAAAAGCTGCCGATGAAACAGAGAATAGTAACAAAATTTTACAACAAACAATAAAATCAGTTTCAGAAATAAATGAAAAAATAACAATAATTTCGGAAATCGCTGGAAAAACAGATATACTTTCAATAAATGCAGCAATTGAAGCAGCAAATGCAGGAGAGAAAGGAAAAGGTTTTGCTGTTGTTGCAAATGAAATAAGAAAACTTGCCGATAAAACAAAAAACGCTTCAAAAGAAATAAATATTTTATCAGAAAAAGGACAAGCTATTTCAAAAATTGCAGAAAAAAATTTAACAAAATTAATACCTGAAATTATAAAAAGTGCTGAACTTGTAAATGATATTATCTCATCAGGAAAAGAACAACAAACTGGAATAGAAGCAATTAACATATCAATCCAACAACTAAATGAAATAACAAATGAGAACTCAGCATCAGCAGAAGAAATGTCGGCATCGACAGAGAAATTACTGGAACAATCAGAAGAATTAAAAAAAATGATTTCTATTTTTAAAATTGGTGATTTAGAAAACAAACAAGTTAATAAAAAATAATAAAGTAATGGTTAAAAAATAACTTCCTGATTTGTTTTTTGTAAAATACTTATTATC
>JAOZMB010000125.1 GCA_029934515.1 Bacteroidales bacterium | reverse complement strand
ATAATAAATATTTTACAAAAAACAAATTATGAAGTTATTTTTTAACCATTACTTACAAAAAATATTATTGCTTTTCATCTCTGTTGTTATAATATTTTTTTCGTGTTCGGAAACATACATACCCAAAGCTCGTGGATATATGCGCGATAACTTTCCAGAAAAAGAATATAAACTCTTTGATACAAACTTCCCATATTCTTTTGAATATCCTGTTTATGCAAAAATAATCCTTAAACCAAATAACAGCGAACCTTACTGGGCAAATATCCTCTTTCCACAACAAAAAGCTACAATTCATCTAAGTTATAAAAGTAAAAATATAAAAAAAGATTTATCAATCTTCGAAGAAGATTCCAGGAAGTTTGCTTATAAACATACAATAAAAGCAGATGCAATAAATACAATAAAATGGGAAAATAATGAAGAGCGAGTATTCGGTTTACTTTATGAAATAAAAGGCAATGTTGCTTCGCAAGTTCAGTTTTATTTAACAGATAGCACAAAACATTTTATAAGAGCTTCTTTGTATTTTAATGTAAGACCGAATAAAGATTCTCTTGCGCCTTCTGTATCTTTTTTGAGAACAGATATTGATAAAATGATTGCAACATTTAAATGGAAATAAAATTATTTTTTATCTATTCCAGCAACTCCTATTACCTTATATACCTCATTATTTTTATTAAAAACAGGAGAATATACTATCGGAACATTTATTATTTCGTTATTAATTTTTATTTTTTGAGTTCTTTTTTTGACAATACCGTTTCTTAGTTGTTCTTGGAACTCATCAAAGTTTCTGATATTTTGAGGTTCGATGCTAAGACTTCCCTGGTATTTTCCAATAATATCAACTTTATCTCTTCTAAGAAATCTAACAAAATTATCATTAATATCTATTATTTTTCCTTCTATATCAAATTCTATTATGTAAGAAATCGCATTTGTAGCTTCCATTACATTTTTCATTTCATTTATTTCATTATTTAATTTTTTCTGTATTAATTTAAGCTCATATACATTTTGTTTTATTTTTTCTTCTTGCAATGTCATTTCATCAGATTTCGATTTTGTTTCATCAAGAAGTCTTGTTGTTTTAATATTTATATTAACCATCGATATTGCAGATGCTATACTTTCACCTATTTTTTCAACAAATTTAATTTTATATTCTTCTATTTTTTTAAAACCAGCAATTTCAACTGCTCCGAATGTTTTATTATTAAAAATCAAAGGAACAATTAGTAATTCTTTTGGATTATTTTTTCCCAGTCCAGATGTAATATTTATATATTCATTTGGTATATTTGTCATGTATATTGTTTCGCTTTCAAAAAGACATCTTCCGACAAGTCCGACTCCAAATGGAATTTTTTTTGTATTCATTTTCTTTCGTTCAAAAGCATAACTTGCAATAAGCTCAACAAATTTGTTTTTATTATTTTCTTCATTAATTACAAACAATCCGCCCTGATTAGCACCAATATATTTTACCAGTTCACTAATAATTTCATAAGCAAGATTCTCTAAATCATCTGAATGTAATCTAATTATTTCTGCAAATTTTGCTGTTCCGTGTGTAGCCCAGTTCAATTTTCTGTCTTTTTCTTTTCTTTTAATATCTTCTTCTTTTGCAATTTTCAGACTTTTTCTCATTGCTAAGAGCGAGTTTCCCAGTAGGTCATATTTGCTTAGTGGTTTATATTTATATTTCAGGTTTCCTTTTTCTATCTGACCAGCAAAAAAAGCTGCCTTATTTAGACTATCTATTAAAACGTTTACAGAACCAGCGATATCTGAAATTTCGTCATCTGTTTTGATATTTATTTTCTTTCTCTCATCGATATTACCGCGTGCCATATCATCAATTACTTTTGTTGTTATACGCAGTGGTTTTGTTATTTTTTTTGATATTAACCAAATCATATATGTCAATAAAAATAATCCTAAAATAGATACCAAACTAAATACAAAAGTTGATATTTTAACTCTTTGTATTATTTTATTAACTGGAGTCATTATACCAATTGCCCAAGGAGTACTTGAGTTACCAATTTTAAGTGGAAGTAAACTTATATAATATTCAACTCCATTTCTTTCGGTATAAAAATTAAATTTATTCCCTTTTTGTATTTTATCAGATAATCCATATTTACTTTCTTCTTCGTAGAAAAAACTTGTAAGAGGTTTATTTGCTAATTTTTTATTACTAAATGCAACAATATTGCTATTATTTGCAATAATAAATGAGTAAGCATCTTCGAAAGGTTTTATTTTTTCTGTAATATTTTGGAATCTATCTAGCGCAAAATCAATACCAACAATACCTGCAAATTTATTCTTTACATACAAAGGAACAGCAACAGTTGACATCAATATATTATCATCAGTATTTCCAGTATAATTACCATAATATGGGTCTACCATAATTTCTTTTGGATTTATTTTTATTTTGTAATAAGTCGATGATAATAAATTACCTATAGTATCAAGTTTTTCAGTTATATATCCTTTTACATCATCTTGACGATAAAAAGTAACTCGTTCTCTGCCGTAAGATTTTATATAATTTTCATCAATTGCGTTTAATTCCCATGTGTACCAGACAGACAAAAAATTAGGATTACTCATCACCGTTTTTTCTAAAATTGGGTCAAAAATTTTAGTTCTTTTTTCAGGTGATAAATCTGGATATTTTATTAAACTGTACATTAGAGTGCGTGCAACTGATAAATCTGAATTCAATTCTGCACCAGCAATTGAGACATATTTTTCTGCTGCACTGTGCGTCATTTTTATGGCATTATTTTTAGCATCTTCGTTCATCATCGAAAATATATAAAAAATTGAAATCGAATATATCAAAATAGCTGGAGTTAAAATATACAATAATATTTTACCGTGTATTTTTAGTTTCATCTTTGTAAATTAAGGTTTGTAATTAAATAACTGTTTTTTTGATAGCCCATACACAATGGTGTTTTTATATTAAATTCTATTATATATTTGCAAATATATATAAATTTACTTACAACACAATAAAAAATAATTAATTTATTCTGTCCGAATACAAAATACTCTTATTATAAAAAAATGAAATAATAAAATGTTGAACACCTTCATTGTTTTAAAGTAACTTGTGGTTGTAATTTTCAAAAGACTACATTTTCAAATATTTATTGTAAACACTGTTCTTTTAAAGAAAATTCACAATTTTGTAAACTATATCAGCTAGTAATGGTTAAAAAATAACTTCCTGATTTGTTTTTATAAAATACTTATTATCAGGTGTAAACCAATTCGTAATTTACCTACAAGTATTATTTTTAGAATAATGCCTCAGAAAGAGTAATAAGAAATTTAAAAATTAAACAAAAAATATCAGGACAATTTAAAACAGAACAAGGTGGTGAAAATTTTGACATACTTAGAACTATTATTGATACAGCAATTAAAGTGAGAACTGATGTGAATGATACTTTTAAATTAATTGCACAATCAAAGAATAGTCATGTGTAGTTATTTTTTATACTTAATTATAAATTAAGAATATATTTCTAATTGTGAGTTGCTTTATAAAATATTAAACCTGCAAATTATTTGCAGGTTTAATATTTGAATCATACTTAGTAAATTACGAATTATAAATTATGAATTGGTTTACACCTGATAATAAGTATTTTATAAAAACAAATCAGGAAGTTATTTTTTAACAATTACTTAGATAAAAATTTACTTATAATCAAGTTCTAATAAATATAAAATTTATATACAACTCAATCATAATTATATAACAAATTATTCTTTGTTATCTAATTTTTCTTTTAACTCTGCCAAGTTTGTTATATCTCCAAGAGTTGTTCTTTCTATGTCTGTTGTATGTACATTCTTATTTCGTTTTTTTATTTTTTCTTTATATGTTCTTAGATGTGAGATAAGAATTTTCTTAGCTTCTTTTGAAAAATCAATTACTTTAAATTCTAATTTTTCGTCTTCTTCTGGCATTGAGCCGTCTTCTTTTCTCAGATGTTTGATTGTACATACACCTTCGATACCATAAGGAAGAGAAACTATAGCTTCTTTATCTTTTATTGCAATTATTGTTCCAGCGTGTACACTTTCCACATTGAATAGAGTCTCAAAGACATCCCATGGGTTTTCTTCCAATTGTTTGTGTCCAAGACTTAGTCTTCTATTTTCTTTATCAATTTCCAAAACAACTATATCAATATTTTCTCCAATTTTAGTAAATTCTGCTGGATGTTTTATTTTCTTTGTCCAAGATAAATCAGATATATGAATCAATCCGTCAACACCTTCTTCTAATTCAACAAAAATACCAAAACTTGTAAAATTACGAACATTACCGATATGTTTTGAATTTACTTTATATTTACTTTCAATTGCTTCCCAAGGGTCTGGTTTTAATTGTTTCATACCGAGAGACATTCTTCGGTCTTCTCTATTTAGAGTAAGAACTTGTGCTTTGAGTTTATCACCTACTTTTAAGAACTCCTGAGCGCTTCGTAAATGTTGCGACCATGACATTTCTGAAACATGTATCAACCCTTCGACTCCAGGTTTGATTTCTATAAATGCGCCATAATCAGCCATAACAACAACTTTACCTTCCAAGCGGTCGCCTATTTTTAGTTCTTTATCAAGAGAATCCCAAGGATGAGGTTGTAATTGTTTTAATCCAAGTGCTATACGTTTTTTAGCTTCATCAAAATCAAGAATTACAACATTTAATTTCTGGTCTAATTCAACCACTTCGTTTGGATGTTTTACACGACCCCACGAAAGGTCTGTAATATGCACAAGACCATCAACACCACCGAGGTCAATAAATACACCGTAAGTTGTAATATTTTTAACTGTTCCTTCAAGGATTTGACCTTTTTCCAGTTGTTCTATTATTCTTTTCTTTTGTTCCTCAAGCTCAGCTTCTATTAATGCTTTATGAGAAATAACAACATTCTTGAACTCTTGATTTATTTTTACAACTTTAAATTCCATTGTTTTACCAACATAAGCATCATAATCTCTTATTGGTTTAACATCTATTTGTGAGCCAGGAAGGAATGCTTCTATCCCAAAAATGTCGGTTATCATACCGCCTTTTGTTCTACATTTTATATAACCCTTAATAATCTCTTCATCAGCCATTGCTTTATTGATTCTGTCCCATGCGCTTAATGTTCGAGCTTTTTTGTGTGAAAGTACCAACTGTCCAGTTCTGTCCTCTTGGCTCTCAATATAAACCTCAACATCATCGCCTATTAATAACTCTGGATTATATCTAAACTCATTGAGACTTACTATTCCTTCGGATTTATAACCTATATTTATAACAACTTCTTTATCTGTTATTGCAATAACTTTTCCTGTTACAACTTCTTTCTCAGATATTACAGACAAAGTTTCATTGTAAATATCCTCAAGTTCTTTTCGTTGTTCAGAAGAATAATCATCAACCTTAGAAGAAGCCTTATCCCAATTAAAATTATCTACAGAAGCATTTTCATGAACAATAGTTACAACTTCCTTTTTCTTAATTTCAATTTTTTTTTCAACTTCTTTTTTTATTTCAGTCTCTTCTACAATAATATCTGATGCTTCTTTAGTTGTTTTTACATTTTTAACTTTATTATCATCAAGAATTATTTCTTTCGGCTTGTCATTTAGTTTTTCATTCATTAATCTATAATTTTAAATAATTAATATATTGGACTTTATATTGATGCCTCTTGTAAAGCATTGATTTTTAATAATATAACAAAAATAAAAATATTCTCTTGTAATTTTAGGTTGCAAATTTATATAAAATTTATTAAATACATATATTTACATGATTTTTTTTTTATTTTTGTATTTTTATTTACCAAAAAAATAATTTAAATGAAGATAACAATTGTTGGAACAGGTTATGTCGGACTTGTAACTGGAACTAGTTTTGCCGAGACTGGTGTCCTTGTTAATTGTGTTGATATTGATGAAAAAAAAATCAATAATTTGAAGAAAGGAATTATACCAATATATGAACCAGGACTTGAAAAAATGGTGGAAAGAAATGTTAGAAATGGAAGATTAAACTTTACTACAAACCTAAAAGAAACACTTAATAACTGTGAAGTTGTATTTAGTGCAGTAGGAACGCCACCAGACGAAGACGGAAGTGCTGATTTAAAATATGTTATGGAGGTTGCGCGTGAGGTTGGAAAAAATGTAGAAGATTATGTTGTTTTTGTTACAAAAAGCACAGTGCCTATAGGAACAGCCAAAAAAGTTAAAAATATTTTTCAAAAAGAATTGGATAAGAGAAATTCAAATTTAACTTTTGATGTAGCTTCGAACCCAGAGTTCCTGAAAGAGGGAAGTGCCGTAGAAGATTTTCTAAGACCAGACAGAATAGTAATAGGAACAGAATCAAAAAAAGCTGAAAAAATACTCAAAAGATTATACAAGCCTTTTGTATTAAACGGACACCCTATTTTGTTTATGGATATTCCGTCTGCTGAACTAACAAAATATGCTGCAAATTCAATGCTGGCAACAAAAATCAGTTTTATGAACGATATAGCAAATTTATGCGAACTCGTTGGTGCAAACGTAAATAATGTTAGACGTGGAATAGGAAGCGATTCCAGAATAGGACACAAATTTATTTACCCTGGCATAGGTTATGGCGGCTCGTGTTTTCCGAAAGACGTTAAAGCATTAATTAAAACAGCAGATAATAATAAATATTCTTTGCAGGTTCTAAAAGCTGTTGAGAATGTAAACAATAAACAAAAATCTGTTATATATAATAAGGTATATAAATATTTTGACGGAAAATTAGAAGGGAAAAATATTGCTATTTGGGGACTTTCATTTAAACCAAATACTGATGACATGCGCGAAGCTCCTTCTATTATAATAATAAAAAAACTATTGAAGGCTGGAGCAAATATAAAAGCATACGACCCAGCGGCTGTCGAAGAAGCTAAATGGAGAATAGGCGAAGAGGTAGAATACACTGACGACAAAAATGAAGCTCTAATTGATGCAGATGCTTTAATTTTGGTCACCGAGTGGAGCGAATTTAGAGTTCTTAATTATAAAGTGATGGATAAATTAATGAATAATAAAATAATTTTTGACGGAAGAAATATATACGACCCAAAAGAATTAGAAGAATTTAATTTTAAATATTACGGAATAGGATTATGAAAAAAATACTCATTACAGGCGGTAGTGGATTTGTAGGCTCTCATTTAAGCGAAAGATTATTAAACGAGGGAAATGAGATTATTTGTCTTGATAATTTTTTTACAGGTTCAAAAGAAAATGTTATTCACTTGATGGGAAACAAGTATTTTGAGTTGGTAAGGCATGATATTACAATGCCTTATTTTGCTGAAATTGATGAAATATACAACCTTGCATGTCCAGCATCACCAGTGCATTACCAGTACAATGCAATCAAAACAATCAAAACATCGGTGCTTGGTTCAATAAATATGCTCGGACTCGCAAAACGAAAAAATGCTAAAATATTGCAAGCCTCAACAAGCGAAGTTTACGGAGACCCGATAGAACACCCGCAGACAGAATCTTATTGGGGAAATGTAAATCCGATAGGTATTCGTTCATGTTATGATGAAGGAAAAAGAGTTGCAGAAACTTTGTTCATGGACTATCACAGACAAAATAAAGTTCGTATTAAAATTATACGAATATTTAATACTTATGGACCGAGAATGCACAAAAACGATGGAAGAGTTGTTTCGAACTTTATAATTCAAGCACTTAAAAATAAAAATATTACAGTTTACGGTAACGGAAAGCAGACTCGAAGTTTTCAGTATATTGACGACCTCGTTTCGGGAATGATAAAAATGATGAATAATACAGAAGATAATTTCGTAGGTCCAGTAAATATAGGAAATCCTATTGAATTTACAATTTTGCAACTTGCACAAAAAGTAATCGAACTTATAGGCTCGAAATCAAAAATTGTTTTTGCCAAACTTCCACAAGATGACCCAATGCAACGAAAACCAGATATTAATCTGGCTAAGGAAAAGTTAGAATGGAAACCTAAAATTCCTTTGGAAAAAGGATTGATAAAAACAATTGAATATTTTAGGAAAAAAATATAAAAAGAATCTAAGTTAGTAATCGTTAAAAAATAATAACTTATAATTTGTTTTTTGTAAAATATTTATTATCAGGTGTAAATCAATTCGTAATTTCCTTAGTGGATAATTAAGAATTGAAAAATTAACATAGTTCGTTAATTTTAATTAAATAAATGAAATAGAAAATATAGAAGATATTGTAAAAATAATTGACAAATTATTTATTCTCTCACATTGATTGTTTTAAATTTTTTATCCACAAATTTCATGAATTTCATATATGGACAATATATATATAAAAAGATGTTTTCAGCTTGCCAAACGAGGAGCTGGCAATACGCACCCGAACCCTATTGTTGGTTGTGTTATTGTGTACAACGGAAAAATAATCGGAGAAGGTTTTCACAGAAAATGCGGCACTGCACATGCAGAGGTTAATGCCATAAACTCTGTTAAAGATAAAAGTTTGCTTAGTAAATCGACATTGTATGTCAGTCTTGAACCTTGTGCACATCAAGGCAGAACTCCAGCATGTTCTGATTTGATTATCAGGAAAAAAATCCCTAATGTTGTAATTGCTTGTTTAGATATTTATGAAAAAGTTTCAGGAAAAGGTATAAAAATGATGCAAAAAGCTGGTATTAATGTAAAGATAGGTATTTTGCAAAAAGAAGCAATTGAATTAAATCGTAGATTTTTTACTTTTTACACAAAAAAACGTCCTTATATAATACTTAAATGGGCAAGAACTACTGATAATTTTATCGACATTATAAGAACTCAAGATACACCTATACAACCAAATTGGATAACAGACGAATACGCAAGAATTTTGGTTCATAAATGGCGTTCCGAAGAACCTGCAATTATGATTGGAACAAACACAGCCGAAAAAGATAACCCAAAATTAAATGTAAGATACGGAAGCGGAACGAATCCTATAAGAATTGTTCTTGATAGAATTTTACGACTTCCTGAAAACTTAAATCTTTTCAATGGTTCGCAAAAAACAATAATTTTTACAGAAAAACAAAAAGAAAATAAGAAAATATGTGAATATGTGAAAATTAAATTTGACAATAAACTGATGATAAATATTTTTGAGTATTTATACAAAAGGAATATACAATCAATAATTATCGAAGGAGGAGCAAAACTATTGAACAGTTTAATCAAGGATAATTTATGGGATGAAGCTCGTGTATTTGTGGGTGAAAAAATGTTCTATGATGGAATAAAATCTCCAGTTATGAAAGTAAAACATTATAAAATTGAAACACTAAGCAATAGTAAACTTTATTATTTCAGAAATATAATATAAAACTTTAAAATATATGAAATATCAAATTATTTTACTCGCAATAATTTTTATTTTCGGTGTTTCCAAAAAAAATTAGAAATACGTTTTTTTATTTATACTTTTTGTATCTTTGTATTTTAATATATAAAAATATGAAGATATTCCAAAAATCAG
>JAOZMB010000024.1 GCA_029934515.1 Bacteroidales bacterium | reverse complement strand
GCTATGAATACTAATTATATAAAAGAAATACTCAGAATTTGATGCGTCTGCCCTATAAAATTTGATGTGTTTGCTCTTATCTTTGCTTTGTTTTGTTATTATTTAAACCATTTTTTCTTAGATTTGCGATGAAACACAATAATGACATTTTTCAATTTTGGAATAAAAAATTAAATGTCGAATAAATTTAATATTTATCGACCTTTAAATTTTTTGGATTTGATATACTGTACTGTTTTTTTCTTACTCTTCTGATAGGTCATAAATCAGCGCACCCCATTTGTTGTCTATCTTGAAATTATGTTTTAGATAATAATTTCCGAATAAGAAATGAGCTTTAATTAATTTTACACCTTGTAATTTCATTCTCGAAATAAAATCTTTTATCATTCCTGAGCCTATTCCTCTGCCATGCAGTGGCGAAATAACAGCCATTCCATCGATTAGAACGATATCATTATCTAATTGTTTATAACAAAGTCCGCCGATAACTTGTTCGTATGAATCTGTTACAACATAGTGTTTATCCATTTCGGATATTTTTTTAGGATAGTGTTCTTTAAAGAACAGTTTGTATAAAGCTCCTACTTCGCTTGGATTTTTTGGTTCACACATTGGATATTGAACTCCGTTTTTATCTTTTAATATAGAACGTACAGTTATTTGTTTTCCCGATTTGTCTTCTTTTTTTAATATATATCTTTCGTTTTCGTTCTCGAAATCTGGGAATACCATTTTTCCAAAGACTGTCCTGTCCTCTTTATTTTTTATTATTGATTGCAAATCAGATAGTTCTACAAACTGAAGTGGAAGTGAGTTTGTATTTTTCGTCATTTTTTTAATCAAAATATCAAAAATTTTTTTTATCTCTTTACTTTTATTAACAAAATATGTTTCTCTGTAAAATTTATATCTTACAATTTCGGGATATTTTTTTAGTCCGTAAAGTTCGTATAATTCAATAATTGTGTGAGTAATTGCATTTGTATCTGCCAATGGATTTTTTCGTTTCCAATCAGCAAATCTATCTATTGCATTAAAAAGAGCAAGCGGAAAGTAAAATCTTTTTGTAAATCGTTTTAAGTGCTTCTGAATTTCTAACAAAAATTCTGTTTCAAGAACAGATATTTTTTGTTTATTTTTCAAATCTGTTTTTAATTGATTTAGAATTTTCAATGTTTCTTTTATGCCAAGCGCCTCAGCACAGGCATGAAACAGCCAGCTTTTTTTCAGATATTTTGCTGTCAAGGGATAATGTGCAATTGTCTTATAATAAAAATTTTGTAAGATAGCCGTTGCCAAAGGAATTAATGTATCTATCTTTTTCCAGTTTGACAATGAAATTATTTTAACATTATCTGAAAAATCTGTTTCTGGAACCACAACATTATTAGGCGAAACAAATCCGGGCATAATTTCTCTGCTACTGTTGTTCCACGCTTTAAAGAATACTCCCATAGAACGAATAAACAATTTTCGCCATGTATTTGGATGTTCTGGAAATCCAACTGTATGCACCTCGGCAAGTGCTCTTATTTTTTCCCATGCAGATAGCTCGCTCAGGTACCTCGCCGTTACAATTTTATTTAGTGGGTTACTACAGCCGAATTGTGCAGTTGTAGGACTGTCGTATGGGTGTCCGGATAGTGCTATGTTTCGGTATAGCATTTCAAGTCCTTTTGTGGTTGGTAGATTGTCGTCAAAAGTAATATGAATATCAAAATGTTTTCCTGTTTTTGTATTTATACTCATTCTATAATGTTTTGTGTTTCTGTAACTTCTTACTCTCGAAATCCAAATTCCGTTATCAGGAACATCTCTCAGGTCAAAGTTAGTTTCATCATAAGTCATAAGCACCGATTGTTTTAAGAAATTTCCTACTGCAAGTTTCTGTTTTATCTCAAATTGTCTAATTTTCCCTATTCCTACATCGAAAATCAAACGCTTATTCCAGTCATCTATGTTGTAAATTGGAGTATTTTTAGTTATATAATTTTCAAAACCTTCGTATAATTTATAGAAATATTTTGATGCCTTTTCTGCCAAAATAGGTTCTTTTTTAAGAATTATCCAACTCGCAAATTCTGCTCTTATAGATTTGTAATATTGTGGATGATTAATTCCGAAATTTAATAACATTTTAAAAATTGTATTAAACTGATTGCGTGTTTCTTCGTTTGCAGGCCAATTTAGTCCTGTGCGGTATGCGTGCATTCTTTTGCGTAGCGATTCCAGATGCAGTATATCAAAATTTGAATTTGCAATTTTATTTATTGAACTTTCATCAAGAAACGTTTTTCCAGAATTAATAAAAGCTGGCAGTATTTCCGAAAAGTCTGGGTCTGGGTCTTTTGATAATAATATCCTGTATGCTTCTACTCTTATTTTTTTTTCTGGATGTCTGGCAAGTGCTTCAAGACGGCGACGAATAATATCAATTTTATTTTTATCATAAACAGAGAACAATTGTTCAATAAGTGCAAGATTTTCCAATGCTGTTTTTTGTTCTGTGTGTAGCGTAAGACTCATTATATTGTTCAGAAAGACAAGGTTTGCATCATTAATTTTCTGCACCTGTGGTATTTTTCCTGGTTGGTATATTATTCTATTTTTGGGGATTGACAATTGATGCGAGATTTTTTTCAATGGCAAATCAAAACTTTCTTTACATGGCGAAAATTTAATCAGCTCTGGATTGCCGACCCATAATTTGGGCTGTCTAACAATTCTTCCAATATCGATTTTTTTATCTAAAATTTTATATGCAAGGTCGCCGATACAATAAATATCTTTTTCTTTGCAATCATTAATTCTCAATCTTGTTTTTGTTATTTTATTATATAAACCAGTTTCGTTTAGTTCAATATCTGTTTCCAAAACTCCAATATCCCTATAAAACCATCTTGGTATAATTATCGTGTAATCTTTCTTTTTAAGAAAAACTTGATTGCTTTTGTATAATTTTTTTATCAATTCCGAGAAATTATTTTCAATAATTTTTCTTTTAAAAGAACCTTTTGGAGTTAGTTCACCTTTTTCTGTAGAGAAGTCATTTTCCAAAATAGTAAAATTAATTATCCTTTCGTATGGAGCTAAATCGTTGTTTGCGCTAGTAACAATTTGATGAAAATATTCTTCAATATTTGCCTCGTTTTTAGCCGAAACCAATAAGTAATCATTATTATCTGGAACAATAAGAAGAACATTGTAAGGTTTACCGTCTCCTACAAGGAAAGTTCTTTTTATTCCGGGAACTCCTGCAAATTTTTTTTCAATCATTCCGGGTGCCACTGTTTGACCTTTATTATTTTTATAAATATCTTTAACACGGTCAATAATTTCGTGGTGTTTATCTTTGTCAATTCTAAAAATATCTCCTGTTGGCATTCTGTAATTATCATCTTCTGGATAAGGAATAATATCTTCTGGTCCTGCATCTTCCAGATATCTTCCCAGATAATGTCCTTTTAGTTCGAGTTCGTTGTTTTCTTTGAGTCTTGTTTCGATACCTGGTAATGGTATTCCCGTTGAATTTTTTCTGTATTCATAATTTGGTGTCATTGTAATTCCTCCTGTTGCTTCTGTCATTCCAAATCCGCTGTTCAATGAGACTCCGTTTTTATGAAAAAATCTAAATATTTTGGGGTCGAGGTAACCAGCAGCCGAGAGTCCCCAATGAAGTTTATTGCCAATAACACTTTGTATTATTTTTTGTTTTTCTATTTTATCGTCATGATTTTCTATTTTTTTTATACAGCTTTCATACAACTGCACCCATCTTATTGGAACACTAATAAAACCTGTTGGGTTTACTTTCGGAAACAATGACAGCAGTGTTGCCGCCGATGGATTGCCAGCCATAACATAAGTTCCTCCCCAAAAAATAGTGCCAGTCATTTCGAGATACCTTCCGAATGTATGAAAAAGAGGAAGATAACAAATAAATTTTTCTTTTTTTCCTGTTTGAGGCAAAGCAGCAGCTCTCGCAAATCGCTTACTTACAATATTGTATATCGAAAAAGATACTCCTTTTGGCATTCCCGTGCTTCCAGATGTAAACATTGTTGTTGCTGTTCTGTTTAGTTTTTTTTGTTTTCTTTGTGAGAGTATTTTTTTTATCTCATCCGATGTTATTTTTTTGCATTCTTTAATAAGATAAAAATTTTTATTTTTTCCGACATTTCTTTTTGTTGTGATTATTTTAATATCTTTTCCTAAATTTTCAATAGCCTTTTTTGCTATTTTAATTCTCTCTGGCGTATCTGTAACAACAAAATTAATATCAAGAATATCAAAAATATAAGATAAAATTTTTGAACTAAAATGTATGTTCAACGGCGTATTAAATATGTCGTATGAAAGACAAGCCAAATCAACCGTTGCACCTTCTACACTGTTCTTTAAAAACAATGCAACACGTGGATTATTTGGTTTTTGTTTATAAAAAAAAGCTGCAATTTCTTTAATATGAACTGCAATTTGTGAATACGTCCACCTTACTGGGTGCGTTCCCGACATGTCATTAAAAAGTATCCTTTCTGGGTGCAATTTTACTCTTTGTTCTATCATATTAGATAGCCGAAAATCAGACAATCTGATTATTTTAAAAACAATATCAGCCCATCTGTTTGTATTTTCTTTATTATCAAGTGCCTGTAAAAAATCAGATTTACGTGTAATATCCAAAAAATTATGCCAAAATTCTTTCCCCAACTCATCTGAATTAATATTTTCTTCTGCTGCAATAATTATTTTTAAGGCATTTTTTTTTGAAAAAAATTCATTTTCAGACAAATTAAACATATCAAGTAAAATATTTTTTTTCATAATATAAAATTTTGATTTTTGTTATATGTTGATAGTTTTTGTAATATTTTAATTACAAGTTTTATGTATTGTTCTATATGACAAATGTATAAAAGATAAATCATATTTTCTAATCTAATAAATTGAAAAAAAATCATTTTTCTTTTTTTTATTAAAGAAAAAAATATAATATTTGTCAAAATTATTTATAGAAAGTAAAGAAAAAAGATATAGTAATCGTTAAAAAATAACTTATGATTTGTTTTTTGTAAAATATTTATTATCAGGTGTAAACCAATTCATAATTTATAATTCGTAATTTCCATAGCTATCTTTACATAAAAATAAAAAAAATTAAAAATGAGCAAAAAAGAACAAGTAATTACTGAATTATTTAAAATCTGTGAAAAAAGAAAAAAATACGTATTTCACAATGATTTAGTAAAAGAAATTTCAAAAAAATATAATTTTGGTAATCCTTTTGATGTAACAAAAATTGATAATAAGGCTAAATTACCTACAATCTTAAAAGAAAATGATTATGCAATAATTCATCTTGGAAATGGAAATCATAAATTTGTTAAAGGCATAAAAAATGTTTACCACGATTTTGAACCTATCAAAAAAGAGATAAAATGGAAATACAAAAAAAGTATGTTAAACCTTTACAATACAAGTGAAAGTAATATACTTTCCGTTGCAAATAATCAGAGAATACTACACGACTTTTTATTTGGTAAAGATACTGAATTTGATGATATTGACATTTCTAAACGTCCAAAAACATACTTCCCTCACAGAACAAAAACAAGTTTCTCTTATAATATTGGCAAAAATATCACAATTGAATTAGAAAAAATTCAAATTGAAATAGATTTAACAATTGAATATAGTGGAACTGTCGGAATTTTTGAAGCTAAAAATGGAAAGCTAGACAGTTTTGCCGTTTATCAAATATACCACCCGTTTCTATATTATCACAAAGCCAAAAAAGATATCGATATAAATAAAAAATTGAAAAAGATTATTTGTGTATATCTTGTAAGAACTGTAAAAGAAGATATTAATTATTTAAATCTTTGGGCATATACGTTTTCAAATCCTTATGATATTTCTACAATAAAACTTTTAAAATCTGCTACTTACAAACTTATAAAACAAAACTAATGAAACTTATTAATAAATATGGATACATAGAATATATAATAGATAATAATATTGCAAATATTATTTTTCTTGAAATCAAAAAAAAATACAGACAAAAAGGATATGGCTCTAAATTACTCAAACAGTCTGAAAAAATATTTTTAAACAATGGAGTTAAGGAAGTTATTGTTTCTGCTAATCAATCAAAGTTAGCAATTTCTTTTTGGATAAAAAATAATTTTGTGCCAATTGATAAAAAAGAAAAAGACATAATTGAATGTATTAATAGCTCCGATGCTCATATTGATTATATTTTTGATATAGATCAGAATTCAATAATTTTAATGAAAAAAATTATAAAATAATGATAACTAATTTTAGAAATACAGTATTCAATAGAGACGTAATTGAAGTATTAAAAGAATTACCAGAGAATTCTATTGATATGGTTTACGGAGACCCTGATTACAATGTTGGAATAAATTATTCGGGTAAAAACTATACTCAAAAATGGGATAAATATATTGAATGGTATATTGAACTTGCCAAAGAGAGCATGCGAGTTTTAAAACCAACAGGGAATTTATTTTTAATAAATTATCCAAAACAAAATGCCTATTTAAGTGTAAAATATTTACACAAAGCAGCTTATGAAGTATTTGATTATGTTTGGGTTTATAACACAAATATAGGACATAGCCCAAGAAAATTCACAAATGCTCATCGTTCAATTTTACATGCTACAAAAACAAAAAAGAATAGTTTTTATAAAGAACAAGTTGCTCAACCATATAAAAATCCAACAGATAAAAGAATAAAACAACGTATTGCAGATGGACACAAAGGAAGGATGCCGTATTCGTGGTTAAATTACAATCTTGTAAAAAATGTTTCAAAAGATAAAACATTTCATTCATGCCAAATACCATTATCATTAATTGAATTATTTATAGAAGCCAGCACGAAACCAAACGATGACGTTTTTATACATTTTGGCGGTAGTGGCTCAGAAATAATTTTATGTAAAGATTTAAAACGTAATTTTATAAGTTGCGAAATACACCCTGATTATTATGAAATGATACAAGATAGATTAAAAAATAATGGAAATATTAGTGCCAAATATCGCTTAGATTTTATAAAAAATAAAAATATTGAAACTAATAATTTATCAAAAAAACCAGAGATGCCATCGTTATTTGAAATAGGAACAAATGACAACAAAGCAGATAACATTGTGCTGGATGTCAGAGGTTTGTAAGTTCTGCGCACAATTATTTATCAAAATTTATAATGGCTTGAAAAATACTGCACAGAAGAAAGGTAATATAAATACCATTTTATTATTTACAATTATTCTAACTTTTCAAAAAACACGTAATATTATGAAACATATTAACACATCAGGAACAAACATAATAGATGAACAAAATACCAACGAATCAGATTACATTGTAATTCCAAATCCAATTTACGATGTTGTTTTCAAGTATTTAATGGAAGATAACCAAAGTGCAAAAATTATCATATCAACGCTGATTAAAGAAAAAATATAGGGCTGACGCATCAAAATATTTAAGTACTGAAAATCAAGAAATTACTATTTTCATGCGTTTGCCATAGTTTTGTATAGATTATCAAAAAATTTGAACTGCTTAATGTATGTAATAAAGTTTTCTGAGACCTGAATGAACAGAATCAAAAAATAAAAACTCTCCATCGGAAGAACATCGCGGGTGTAGGTCACATCGTGTTTCGCCATAATACTTAAAAGGCTCAAAGAACTCTCCGAGTTTTTCTAATTTTTCTTCTTCAATATTATAAATAAACAATTCTTTCATCCTAGAACGATTAGGATATGTATCAAAAATTATTTTATTACCAAAAATACTTGGATGTCCGTCTCCGAATTTATCAATAACTCCATGTCCTATTGTTTTTATTTTTCCAGTTTTTATATTTATTACATAATATTTATCGCCTGTTTTGTATCTTCGCATAAAACTAATAATATTCAAATTATCAATCCAATAACAATGACTAATCATTTCGTGGTCAGATATTATTTTAATATTTTTTTTGTTAATATCCGAAAGAATTAGACGGTCATATTTTACACCATCAACAAAATATCTGTGCAAAAAAATAAAATTATTACCATCAGGCGAAAACATAATATGATTTACTTTGTGCAAAGCATCACTCATATTTACATTTGGGTTGAGTTCGATTAAATTTTCCAAACTTATCAATAGTATTTTTTTGTCTGTTTTTAGGTCTATTTTGAATATTCCATCTCGCTTCGGCTCAGGCAAATTGTTTAACTTGATTTTAATATTTCTATATCCATAATCGGGACGAAGAATTGATAAACGTTCAAAATTTAATGTCAAAGCAGTACCGCTATCAACATCGTAAATAGGATATGGAATCGTTTTGATTAACATACCTGTTTTTGCATCAATAATTTTTGAAATATATTTATTTTTTTCTGTATCAAAATCATTAAAAATAAATTCAAAATCGTCAATCCACATTAGCTTGGCTCCCTGTTGCCAATTATATGATTTTGTTTTAATTTTTTTTAATATCTTTCCAGAATTAAAATCGGCAAGTATTATAGATATATTTTTTTGGGCAGACGGTAATTTGCATGTTGGATAATCGCTTGCATGATAAATAATATATTCCGATGTATAATTTACTGGTGATTTATCATAATATCCAAAAAAAGTTTCTATTCCTCCTTCCGAAATTTCTACCAATTTCTTGTCTGTTTTATAAAAATGTTTTTTTTTATAAAATAAATAATTAATCCTTTGATAGTTTTTTTTTATTTTTTCTTTTATACTTGGAAATTTATTTAGTAATATGGCAATATTTTTTTCAGCTTTTGAATATTCGCTCATAAATAGTTAGTATTTAAATTAATGAACAATTGATAATTAGTTATTGATTTATTAATGAAGTATTTACGTATCATTACTGTAAAGTTTTTTGTGCAGACTGTCATAAATTTTATTCTTTTCGTAAGCAATCATAAAAAGATAAAAAAAGAAAGGAACGAAATAAGCACCTCCTGAGACTATTTCCAAAAAGACCTCAAACATAAAAGCTGTAATTATTATTACAGTAAAATTTAGAAGCAAAAAAGAACTTCTTCTAAATATTTCAATAAAAATAATAATAAAAAATAATATAATAGTAAGAAAAGCAAAAATTCCGAATTCAGCAAAAAATTCAAGAAATTGATTATGTGAATGCAATCCTTTACGTTTTTCTATTTTATGTTTCTTATATAAATTGGTCGATACATTTGTTGTTCCTACACCTGTTATTAAATTTTCTGATATCACTTCTATTGATGCTTTCCACAAAATTAATCTTGGAAACTTATTAATTGTTTTAGCATCTTTATTAAAAATATTCTCTACATTATTTTTTGTCCTTTCAAAACGAGGATTATAAATCCAAGAAGAAATAAAAATAACAAGCATTGCTAACAAAAATATTTTTGACCTTATTTTTGATAATTGTAAAAAAATATTAATAATTATTAATACCAGAACAATGAAAAAAGCTAAAAAACCAGCTCTGGAAGAAAGTAAAAATATAGATACGATAAATAATGTAGCAATTAAATAAATTATTAATTTTGGGATTATATTTTTTTTCAAGTAGCTTTTAATATAAATGTGATAAAGAAAAACAAATGCCGTTGAAATATAAATTGAAAAATATCCCGGATGTCTAAAAAATGAAAAACTCCTATAAAAAAAAACACTTCGTTCAGCATCTGAATCTGTGTTATATAAATAAATTGCATTTATCATACAAATTAGAACAGCAATAAGATTTCCTAATATAAATGCTTTTAAAATATTTTCGATTCTTGATTGTATTTCTTCTTTATAGAACAAATAAAAAAACGGAAATATAACAAAAGAGCTTATTCTTCCAGCTATTTCTAATGCTTTTAATTTGTCGTTGCTTTTTATGATACCAAGCAAATAAAAAACAAAAATAAGAAACCCAACTGCTATAAAAAGCTTTTGCCGATTATTAATTTCATAAAATTTATGTTTAAGATTACCATCTTCGAAAAGAAATAAAATTAATAAAATACAAAAACCAGCAATAAGTATATTCATAAAAGCAATGCTTAACGGAATAATAAAAGCATATAATAAAGAAATTAAATAACTTATATGAGCCGTTTTGTTCTTAATTTTGATTTTTAAATCCATATTATTAAATATTCAGATTTTTTCTGTTGAGTATAGTAATTGTTAAAAAATAACTTCTGATTTATTTTTTATAAAATACTTATTACTATGTGTGTAAACCAATTCGTAATTCATAATTTATAATTCGTAATTTCCATATCATCTTATATTATCAATTGTTTAAGAACTTAATAAATTAAAAAATATTGTTTTTATATTGTATAACAGTTTACTTGAATATGCAAAAAATCTTAACTTCTCTGAAATACTAATTTTTTTTAGTAATAATATTGCTAATGTATTGTTACTGTATCTTAGTGTTTCGGCAGCATACATATACGATAAATATTCAATATTATCAGATTTTAGAATATTTCTATATCTTTCAAGGAAAACAGAATAAACTATAAATCTTTTATGCATGGAAATTGATTTTTCTTTGAAAGGAATATCTTTTCTATTTGAATTATTTTTGTGTATCCTGTATTTTAACAAAATATGTGAAATATGATGAATATTTTTAGAGAAGTTTTTAATATGAAGTGCTGTCCACATATCTTCGTTGGCAAGTATTTCAGGTATTGGAAATATCCTCTCTGATAAATAACGGTCGAACATAATAGTACCGCCAGAGAAGTTCCCTTTATCTGTGCTTTTGGGAATAATTACATTATTAAATTTTTTTTCTTCCGAAAAAGTTATAAGTCTTGAAAGTGATGCTGTATTTTTATTATCCAATAACGGTTTTACTCTGAGTTCTATAGAACGTTCCATTAGAATATCATCACCAGCAAAAAAACAAATATAATTTCCGTTACTGTTGGAAAAAGCTAAATTAAAAGCAGCATTTTTACCTATTCCTTTTGTATTTATAAATTTTATTTTTTTTGTTTTAAATGACAATATAATCTCTTCTGTTTTATCATCTGAGCCATCATTTACTATTATCAATTCAATATCTTGATAAGTTTGTTGCAAAACACTATTAATTGCCTCTTTTATGAATAGCTCTTCATTTTTAACAGGCATTAAAATAGAGACCAGTTTATTTTTCATTTTTTTTTTCTATTATTTTTGACTAATTAAAATTAAAAAATATGTGATGATTCAGAATGAATAATAATATAAATATTTGTATATAAAGAAATATCTTAGCTAAATAATATAAATAATTTTATTAAACGTAATTTATTGTGTTATTAGTATTTATATACAATATTTTTATTTTTTTTCATTATAAATAAAATTTAAATATCTTTGCAAAGATAAAAAAAATTACAAAAATTAAAATAAAATTAAACTGAACTAGTCCAATTTATTATGAAATTTTGTTTTGTATTTATTTGTCAAAAGGGCGAATTAGAACTTAAATCAATGTTGCTTGCGACATCGCTTCGTGAAAATATAAGAGGAGATTATGAATTAGTCGCTGCCGTGCCAGAACCAAAATCAAAATGGGGAGAAATATCTGCTGTAACAAAAAAAATGATAAAACAACTTGACATTCGTATTGAAAATATTAGAAATGAAGTAGATATAAACTATCCGATAGGAAATAAAGTAAGTTGTTTCAAAGTAAAAACAAATGCTGATAAAATAATATTTCTCGACAGTGATATTATTTGCATGAAACCTTTTTTGCCGAAAGAACATTTTAACGAACAATTCTGTGCAAAACCTGTTGATAAACATTGGTTTAACGAATGGAAACATGTTTATGAATTGTTTGAAATACCTTATCCGAAAGAAAGATTTGAAACAACTATTGACAAGAAAAAAATACTTCCTTACTTTAATGCTGGATTAATAGTTGTTGATAACAATATAAAATTTTCGGAAGAATGGATTAAATGTTGTAAAATTATTGATGAAGCAAAAAATATTACAGACAAAAGACCATGGCTAGACCAAATAGCATTACCGATAGTAGTGAAAAAAAAACAACTAAAATGTAAAATTTTAGATAACAAATATAATTATCCTATACACGAACTTGTACCGATTAAATCCGAAATTCCATTTTTTTGTCATTATCATTATCGTTATAAAATATTTCAAGAAAAAAATGTTTTTAAATATATGGAATATTTAATTAAAAAATATCCTCTTTTGAAAAAATATGCTAAAATATTGCCCGAATGGAGAGGATTATTTTATCCGTATCCGATTATAAAATCAAAAATTTTTATCAAAAAAATACTTGTCATAACATATTTTAAAATTAAAAATATTTTAGAAAATATATATTTTATGTTTTACTATAACAAAAATAAAAAACAACTAAAAAATGCTATAATCACTGGAATACCAAGAAGCGGAACAAGTTATTTATGTAAATTGTTACATTCACGTAAAAACACAGTCGTGATTAACGAGCCAGAATATATTCGTACCATTGTGTCAAGAAATAAAAAACTTTGGCGATTAAAATCAATGTATAACATTTTAAGAAAAAAAATTAATTCTGGTAAAGTTGTTAATAACAAAATAAAAAACGGTAAAATTATAGAAGACACTGCAAAAACAGATACGCGAACTTACTCAATTCACAAGGTAGAAAACAGGGATTTTTGCCTGATAACAAAAAATACACTTGCCTATTTATTTGCTCTGCCACAAATAATAAACGAATATCCAGAAATGCCAATAATTGCGTGTATTAGAAATCCTTTGGATACAATAGCATCATGGAAAAAAAATTTTCAACATTTGCGATATGTTAGATTTGAAAACTTTCCTGTTAATATTAATCATAAAAATAACTTCTCGGAAAAACAAATTCAAGAAATTACACAAATTAAAAATGAAAATGATTTTGAAATAAAAAGAGCTTTACTTTGGAATTTTCTTGCACAAATAATTTACGAAAATAAAGAAAAAATTGTAGTTTTGAAATACGAAAATTTTGTTACAAATACGAATTACGAAATAAAAAAAATACAGGAAAAATATCCGCAATTTGAATTTAAACTTGATTTTTACAACTCGGAAATTAGAAGTGATATTAGTGTTTTACATAAAGAAGAACGAGAAAAAATTATAGATATTTGTAAAAAAACAGCCGAAAAATTCGGTTATAATTATTATTAAAAAAAATGAAAAATAAAATTCCTCAATGGAACAGAGTTGAAATAGAAATACAATCTTTTTGCAACAGAAAATGCAGTTTTTGTCCAAGATATTATGACAGAACCGGCATTAGAAAAGATGAAAACGGAAAACCTGTAAAAAAGAAAATGCCGTCTGAAAAAGTATATGCAATTATTGATTGGCTTTTTGATTACGGTTACAAAGGGATAATAAGATTTCACCGATTATCAGAGCCGTTGATAGACAAAAGATATAAAGATTTTGCAAAATATGCTTTTTCAAAAGGAATGAAAATCAAAGAACATACAAACGGTGATATTTTGCGAAAAAATAAAGAACTTTGCGAAGAACTGGACGGTTGTATTGATACGCTCACGATTGGATTATACAACTATAAAAATTACAAACAAAAACAGGAACAAATTAAATTTTGGAATAAAAGATTTAATAAAACAAAAATAAAATTTTCATTACCTCTCGAATATACCAATATTCGCCAAAATTCAAAAATTTACAATAAACAAAAAAAAAATGACCAGATACTCGCAGAACCTTGTCCGCAAAACAGATTAAAAGTATTCCTTATCAGATACGATGGCGAAGTATCTTTGTGTTGTCAAGATGACGGTTGTGAATTTAAACTTGGGAATGTTTTTACAAATTCTATCAGTGATATTTGGTATTCAAATAAACATACAGAAATTTTTAATAAGCTTTTAAAACCAAATAGTAGGAAAAAATACAAACTTTGCAGTAGTTGTTATATCACAAGTTCTTATAAATCAACACGATATGGAAGAATAAAAAACAGAGGATTACTATACTTGTGGAGACGAAATTTAATTAATGTCAAAATACTAAACAAATACAGTCAATAATGAAAAATAACATTAAACTTCCGAATTTCTTATGTGTAGGCACATCTAAAACAGGAACTACGTCAATGTATTTTATACTGAAACAACATCCTGAAATATATTTAAATGATAAAATCAAAGAAAGTTTTTTCTTTTGCAGAAATTATAAAAAAGGAATTAGTCATTATAAAAAATTATTTGAAGATGTAAAAAATGAAAGGATAATTGGAGAAATTGCACCGACTTACTTATTTGAAGCAAATCCAGAACATTTGCAAAAGCATCTCGGCAATAATATTAAATTGATTTTTATTTTCAGAAATCCTGCGACAAGAGCATTTTCGCATTATAAAATGATGACAAGAAAATTAAGAGAAAAAAGAACTTTTAATGAAATCGTTAAAACAGAAATTCAAGGCGGTATAACAAACATATTATATACAAACTACGTGCATAAAGGATTTTATGACATATTACTTCAGAAATATTTGAACGTTTTTGACAAAAAAAATATGCTGTTTCTTATTTATGAAACCGATATTAACAAAAATATTGAACAAACATATTATAAAATACAGAAATTTCTGAACGTAAATCCAATAAAATTGGATACAAATATCAGAATGATGCCTGGCGTAAAAATAACAAATAAAAATTTTGATAAATTATTAAATACAGCAAATCCGATAAATCAATTCGCAAAAAAAATAATTCCAAGTCGAAAAGCAAGAGCCTTGATAAAACAATTTTTGACAAAAAATTCACATGTGAACACGAACATACGAAAAAATAAGTTAAAAAAACTGAAACCGTATCTTATCAATGATATTTACAAGCAAAGTATTTTAAATTTAGAAAAAATGATTGATAAAAATTTAAGTATTTGGTATAAATAAAAATGTAATAGAATATGATAATTTCTCATAAACATAAATTTATTTTTATAAAAAATACGTAAAATAACTGGTACTTCCATTGAAATGGTTCTAATTTAAATTTGTGGAGAAAATTATATATTATCAAAGATTTCTTTAAAAGACGATAAAGGAAGATGCATCAAAATATTTAAGTGCTGAAAAATCAAGGAATTACTATTTTCAAAATAGTGATTTTTAATGGCTTTAAAAACATAACATTATTGAGATAATGAAGAATAATTTATTTTTGATGCGTTTGCATTTGCATTTTATTATATTTTATTAGCTATTCTATTTATAGTTTATAACTTTACAAACTTATTTTTAATATAAATATATTTGTTATGATAATAACTTTAAATGAGTTTATAATTGAGCGTCAGGTAGATTTCCCTTATGCAAAAGGAGAATTGACAAGATTATTAAATCATATAGGAATAGCAGCAAAAATAGTAAACAGGGAAGTAAACAAAGCCGGACTTGTTGATATACTTGGAATTGCTGATACTAATAATGTTCACGGAGAGCAACAAAAAAAATTAGATGTATTTGCTGATGAAAAATTTATAAATTCATTAAAATCAAGTGCTGAATGTTGTGGAATAGCTTCTGAGGAGGAACAAAATATTGTAAAATTTAAAAGTGAAATGGCTAAAAATGGAAAATATGTTGTCGCCATAGACCCTCTCGATGGTTCTTCAAACATTGATGTTAATGTTTCTATAGGAACTATTTTTGCAATATACAGACGTATCTCACAGGTCGGACACATAGCGGAAGATAAAGATTTCTTGCAAGAAGGAACAAAACAAGTAGCTGCTGGATATATAATTTATGGCTCATCTACGATGATGGTTTATACAACAGGACGTGGAGTAAACGGTTTTACATTAGACCCCTCAATAGGTGAGTTTTGTTTATCTCACAAAAATATTAAAATTCCCGTCTCTGGTAATATATACTCAATTAATGAGGGAAATTACATTAAATTTCCAAAAGCAGTAAAAAAATATATCAAATATTGTCAGGAAAACGACCCGCAAACAAACAGACCATATACATCGAGATATATAGGTTCGCTAGTAGCCGATTTCCATCGTAACCTGCTTAAAGGAGGAATATTTATTTATCCGAAAACAGCAAGCGCCAAGAACGGAAAACTAAGACTTTTATACGAATGTAACCCAATGGCATTTATTGTAGAACAGTCTGGAGGTATGGCAACAGACGGTAACGGAACAAGAATTATGGACTTAAAACCTAAATCGTTACATCAAAGGTCTCCGTTCTTTGTTGGTTCACGGAATATGGTAATGAAAGCAGAAGAATTTGTTGAAAATAAATTAGGATAGTTGTTAGTGGTTAGTTTTTAGTTTTTGGTGGCTATTTGTTAGTGGTTATGTTTTCAAAATAGTAATTCCTTGATTTTCAATACTTAAATATTTTGATGAGTTTACAATGCAATAATAAAATATAAATCTATATAAAAATTAAATACTTAAAATGAAAATACTCATAACAGGAGCAAACGGACAATTAGGAAGAGAAATAAGAAAAATATCAACAAATTATAAAAATTTTAAATTTATATTTACAGATATTAATAATTTAGATATAACTTGTAAAAAATCAGTTTCATTTTTTTTTGATAATAATATAATAGATTTTATTATTAATTGTGCAGCATATACAAATGTTGACGGTGCCGAGAGTAATTTCGAACTTGCCTCAAAAATTAATATATCCGGAGTAAAAATACTTGCCGATATGTCCGAAAAATATAAATGTCCGATAATACATTTATCAACTGATTATGTTTATGACGGAAAAATAAACGCAAGACCTTATGTTGAAACAGATATTACAAAACCAATATCTGCATACGGAAAAACAAAACTCGGAGGCGAAAAAATAATCAAAAATATTGAAAAACACATTATTATTAGAACATCTTGGCTGTACTCTTCATACGGAAAAAATTTCTTTAAGACAATAATGAAACTTGCAGCCAAGAAAAATATGATTAATGTAATATTCGACCAAATAGGAACACCAACCTATGCCAGAGATTTAGCAAATGTTATAATGAAAATTACAACAAAATACTCAGATTCATTTAAAACAGAAAAGTCAGATTTTAAATTCGGAACTTACAATTATTCAAATGAAGGAGTATGCTCTTGGTACGATTTTGCTTACGAAATAGTTAGAAAAGCTAACTTGAAGTGTCAAATAAATCCAATCGAAACAAAAGATTATAAATTGCCAGCTGAAAGACCACATTTTAGTGTTATGAATAAATCGAAAATCAAAAAAATATTTAATATCGAAATAAAACACTGGAGAAAAAGCATGGAAAAATGTTTTGATGAAACAGAAATAATAACATAAATATTTGTAATGAGAACCATTGCGCTCGTCAGGTGTTTTCTCATGACAGGCATAAAATAAGCGAAGAAATATCAAACCTTCAAGGTTTCAAAAACCTTGAAGGTTTACCCAACAAATCGGAGAATTTTTTTTCTTTATTTAAACCTGTAGCTTAACGAAAAAATATTCGAATACAAACCAACAGATATTCCGCCAATATCTGTCAGTGCATAATCGAGCGAGAAGTTCAAAAGTTTAATCCCAAGTCCTATACTTGGCATAAATGTAATTTCTTCTGTAAAATTTTGTTCTATACTGTTCGTATCCGAGTTGTCTGAGAAATCAATTATTTTTGTAAAATTTCCTACTCCAGCTCTAAGATAAATCAAACTATTGTAATTTAATTCTATTCCAAGATGAGGTTCAGCACTAAAATATTTTGTAGATAATAAAGTATTTTTTTCTCCATCAAAACTCAAATCGACATCAATTTCTGCAAGTAATCCAATTTTTTTATTAATTTTAAAATCCCTTGCTACACCAAGTAACATTTTTGGCAAAGTAATTTCTGTCCCATTTTTTGGTAGTTCGTTAGCTGTAATTGCAAATACATCTTCGAGTTCTGAGTTGTCAAAAAACCAAGCATTGAATGTAGATGATGCATCTCTGATTGTAATTCCTGTGTGCCATTTATTTTTGTTGTAAATAGCCCCGATGTCAAAACCAAAACCATAGGCATTCGCAAAACTTCCAATATTTCTATAGATTATTTTTGCATTTGCGCCTATACTCAAGCCATCTATGATTGTTTTTTTTGAATAAGAAAGCAAAAAAGCATAATCGGCTACCGAGAATTTTTTAATTTTACTGTAATCAACATTACCATCTTGGTCAACTAATTCGAGCGTATTCTGTATATCATCAGTTCCATATCTCAATAAAGTTACAGCAAATGAACTAGAATCAGAAATCTTATAAGCAAAACCAGCATAATCAAATTTTGTCAAACCAGCAAAAAATTCTGAGTGCATTATTCCTATTTCATATTTTTTATCTATCAAACTTAAACCCGCAGGATTCCAATAACCAGCTGTAACATCTGTTGCTGAGGCAGTTACAGAATTTGACATCGCCAATGCTCTTGCACCTATTCCTACCGAAAGGAACTCATTACTGTATATTACGGCTTGCGAAAAAGAAATTTTTGAAGCCAAAATCAAAACTATAAATAATATTTTTCTCATTTTGTAAAATTAATTTAACATTATCAAAAAACGATTTTATATTTGTAACTTTTTAAATCTACAAATTTACAAATATATTTTATTATGACTGTTTATAAATATAAGTATTTCTCTGTTCCGAACATCTTAACTTTATTAAATCTCTTGCTCGGTATTCTTGCTGTTTATTATACTTTTGAATATCCAAATCGATTATATTATGCAGCTATCTTTATTGTAATTGCCGCAGTTTTTGATTTTCTTGATGGATTTGCGGCAAGGCTTCTACGTTCTACTTCCGAACTTGGCAAACAATTAGACTCTCTTGCCGACCTTGTTAGTTTTGGATTAGCTCCAGCTTCAATAATATTTCATATCTTAAAAGATGCCTTAAATGTTGATGTTTTTTCTTTTAATTTATCAATAGTAAAAACTCTTGTTTTATTATCACCATTATTGCTTGTTCTCTTTGCAGCTCTGCGTTTGGCAAAATATAATATCGACAAAAGACAAACAAGTAGCTTCCTGGGACTCCCTACACCAGCAACAGCTATATTTTTTGCTTCTATACCTTTGATAATGGAATTGGAACTCTCTAAAATATTTGTATTCTATTATTTTTTTGATATAGAATTACCTATGAGTCTCTCAGGAATATATGTACTTTTAAGTTTTATTGTCTTCGAGAACGTATATTTTTATCTTTTTGCTATCTTTATTTTTGCATGTCTAATGATTAGTGAACTGCCAATGTTTTCGTTAAAATTTAAAAAATTATCTTTTAAAGCTAATAGAATAAGATATTCTTTCCTTGTCGTTTCATTTTTATTGTTTATTTTTATGCAGATTTTTGCTGTCCCTATAATAATAGTTTTGTATGTTTTGCTTTCAATAGCGCAAGATATTAAAATATATATTAACAAAAAAAAACTTAATCATAAAAAATTGCAAATAAAATAAATTGAATATAATAATAGGAACACAGAAGAACACTGATTATACGGATTTTTCACAGATTTTATATAGTCGCAACGAAGAATATTATTTTAAAAAATACAAATTTAGTGAATTATCAACAGTTTACTAACTTAATACACAATTAAAAAAATCAAAAATGTTAAGAGCTTTTTTTTTATTTCCGCTTTCATTAATATACGGTTTAATAGTAAATATCAGAAATTTTCTTTTTGATATAAAAATACTAAGAACTACTGGTTTTAATATTCCAGTAATATGTGTAGGAAACATTTCTGTTGGCGGTACAGGAAAGACTCCACATGTTGAATATATAGTTTCATTAATTGAGAAAGATTATAGGATTGCAGTTATGAGTAGAGGATACAAAAGAAAGACAAAAGGTTTTTTAATTGCACAAATAAGTTCTACTGTTAGTGAGATAGGAGATGAGGCAAGACAGATAAAACAAAAATTCCCTAATATAACGGTAGCCGTTTCAGAAAACCGTGTTAAGGGTGTAAAAAAATTACTTGATTTTGATGATAAAATAGAGCTAATTATTCTTGACGATGCTTTTCAACATCGTTATATAAAATCTGATTTGACAATACTTATGATTGATTATAAACGTCCATTTTTGAATGATTATTATCTACCATACGGTCGCCTAAGAGAAGACCCTTTGCAAAGAAACAGAGCCGATATTATAATTGTTTCTAAAACATCTGTCAATATTAAACCTATTGATATGCGAATAATTGCTAAGAACTTGGAGCTTAAGGCTTATCAAAAATTATATTTTACAAGTTTGAACTATGGTAAATTAGAACCTGTTTTTCCGTTGAATAATTATTTAATCGATAAAGAACTTATAAAAAATTACGAACTATTAATTATTACTGGAATAGCTAATCCAGAGCCTTTTATTGAATATATAAAAACATTGAGCGATAAAATTATATTATTAAAATATTCAGACCATTATCAATTTAAAGATAATGATATAAAAAAAATATCAGATTCTTTTAATAAAATAGAATCTGATATGAAACTAATTATTACGACAGAAAAAGACGCAATGCGGTTGCTTAACATAAATATACCTGATAACAGTCTGAAAAACAGAATGTTTTATATTCCGATAGAACCTTTGATTTTAAACAAAGAATCAGATAGTTTCAATAAAGAAATCATTGACAGCATAAAAAGACATAATGAAGACTATAAATTTTCAGTATCAAAACGTAATTATTAATTGTAATTTTCCAGTCATTTATACTTTTAATATCTATTTTATAGTTCCAAAGATTCAAAACACAATTTACAATATTAACATTGCATCACCGTAGGTTCCGAATTTATAACCATTTTTTATTGCAACTTCATAAGTTTTTAATGTCAATCTGAATCCACCGAATGCAACGGCAGAGATTAATGGAATCGAGTATGGCAAATGAAAATTTGTAATCATACTTGATTGGATTCTAAATTTATAAGGAGGGAATACGAACTTATTTGTCCATCCTTCAAAAGGTTTTAGGAATCCGTCAACAGATACAGAGCTTTCGAGTGTTCTAACGACTGTTGTTCCGACTGCACATATTGCTTTTTTATTAATTTTTGCATTATTTATAATTTCGACTGGCTCGTCTTCTATAAATATTTGCTCGGAGTCTATTTTATGTTTTGTTAGGTCTTCGACATCTATTGACCTGAAATTACCAAGTCCAAGATGTAGCGTAACTTCAGCAGTTTTTATTCCACACAACTCAAAACGTTTAAGCAATATCTTACTAAAGTGCATTCCAGCTGTTGGGGCTGCAACTGCTCCTTCATTTTTAGCAAATATTGTTTGATAACGTTTAACATCATTTGGTTCTGGTTTTCGTCTTATCATTGCAGGCAAAGGTGTTTCGCCGATTTTTGTTATTATTCTTTTAAATTCGCTGTAAGCTCCTTCGTGAAGGAATCTTAATGTTCTTCCGCGCGAAGTTGTATTATCAATAACTTCTGCAATAAGTTGTTCTTTTTTACCAAAGACAAGTTTGTTTCCAATTCTTATCTTTCTTGCTGGGTTTACCAAGACATCCCAAAGACGTTGCTCTTTGCTCAGTTCTCTTAATAAAAAAACCTGAATATCAGCACCTGTTTTTTCTTTATAACCGCTCAAATGGGCTGGGAAAACACGAGTATTGTTAAAAACAAAAACATCGTCTTCTTTAAAATAATCAATAACATTTTTAAATAATTTGTGTTCTATTTTCCCAGTTTTTTTGTGTAATACAAGCAAACGAGCATCACCTCTATTTTCGGGAGGATATTTAGTAATTAGTTCTTCGGGCAAATTGAACCCGAATTGAGAAAGTTTTATTTTATGCATAAGCGAAAAAAATATTTTAAAATAATTTTAATCTATTATATTTATAAATCAAATAAATGAAATCAAAAAGTAAACCTGCAAAATTATATATTTTTTTCAAATATATCAACAGAAATAGCATTTTTTAATAAAAAATCACCTATTCTTGTTCTAACGAGTTTACTTAATACTGCACCACTTTCAAAAGTTGTGCCAATGTCTCGTGCCAATGCTCTTATATATGTTCCTTTGCTACAAACGATTCTTATTTCTGCATAAGGAAGTTCGAAATTTAGAAGTTCTATTTCAAATATTTCTATATTAGATGGTTTTAGTTCAAATTTTTCACCTCTTCTGGCTTTTTTATATGCTCTTTTACCGTTTACTCTTTTAGCCGAAAAAATCGGTGGTATTTGTTCTTGTTTTCCTAAAAATTTTTTTATTCCTTTACGAAAAATTATTTCTGTGATATGAGAAATTGGATATTCATTATCCTGTTCAGTTTCAAAATCAAAAGAAGGAGTCGTAATACCTAATTTTATTGTAGCAATATATTCTTTTTCATAATCCTGATATTGTTGGATTGTTTTTGTTTTTTTTCCTGTACATAATATTACCAGACCAGTTGCAAGCGGGTCTAATGTTCCAGCATGTCCTACTTTTATTTTTTTTATTCCGAGTTTATATTTTAATAAACTTCTAATTTTGTTTACTACATCAAATGAAGTCCATTCTAAATATTTATCAATAAATATAACTTCTCCAGCAATATATTTCTGGGCAAGTTCTGTTTTTTTTTGTATATCCATAATAATTAATAGTTATATTTTTAAGAATCTCAAATTTCAATAATATTATTTTTAATTGCATATTTTACGAGACCAACAATAGATGCGATATCTAATTTTTTCAGTATATTACTTTTATGTTTTTCTACTGTCCTTTGACTAATAAACAACATATCAGCAATTTTTTTATTTGTCTTTCCTTCCACAATAAGTTTCATAATTTCAATTTCGCGAGAGCTTAGTTTTTTTTTCAATTTTGTATTTCCTTTTTTTCTATTTTTATTTTTTTTAATATGATTAGTAAAAGTACTGTAAGGAATATATTTACTTATAAATTCTTTTCTGTTATAAACTGCTCTCAACGCTTCGACAAGTTCTTCTCTGATAGTATTTTTTGGCAATATTCCTTTTGCTCCTGCTTCTAACGATTTTAAAACATTTTCACCTTCTGAATGTGACGAAAAAATAATAATTTCAATATGAGGATATTTTTTTTTTACAATTTCTGTTAGTTCTATTCCAGATATTTTTGGCATAGATATATCAAGAATTATAATATCTGGTTCTAATTTTTTTAACAAAATTAACAATTCGTCGCCATTTGATGCTTCGCCGATTACTTTAATATCAACATATCGCATCAAAAGCAATGAAATTCCATCGCGCACTATCTGGTGGTCATCTACAATAATTACGTCCATTTTTTGTTAATTAATAATCGTTAAAAAATAACTTTTTGATTTATTTTTTGTAAAATTCTTATTATCAGGTGTAAACCAATTCGTAATTCGTAATTTACTTAATATACTACTTCCTAACAGTAAAATAAAAAGTACTTCCTATTTTTTGTTTACTTTCCACATAAATTTCGCCTCCATTTTTTTCTACAAATTCTTTACACAATATTAGTCCGAGTCCTGTTCCTTTTTCTGTTGATGTTCCTATTGTTCTTGTATCTACATCTATACGAAACAATTTTTCCAAGTCATTTTTTGTTATTCCTATTCCTGTATCTTTTATTGCAATTTTATAGTGTGTTACAATTTCCGATACATCGATATTAATTTTGCCATTATTTTCCGTAAATTTTACAGCATTTGCAAGCAAATTTCTTACAACAGCGGTCAGCAAATTAATATCAGCTGTTACAAAAATATCAGAACGAATACCATTTTTTATTACAATATTTTTTTTATCTGCATTTATTTTTAGCAAGGATATATTTTGTTCTACAATTTCTGTTAGATTAATTTTTTCTGGATTATATTTTATTTTATTTGTCTGTGTTCTTGCCCAGTTCAGAAGGTTTTCCACAAGATTAAGCAAACTACTTGTCGCCTTACTAATGCTTCCTATGTAATATACTAATTTTTCTGAAGATATGTTTTCAATATTTTCATCAAGCATCTCCGACACAATTGTAAGTGAACTAAGCGGACTTCTCAAATCGTGTGCAATTATGGAAAAGAATTTATCTTTTGTTGCGATAAGTTCTTTTAAATTGTCTTCTGATTCAGTTAATTTTTTGTTTGTATATTCAAGTTCTTTATTAATTTTTTGTTTATATCTATAACGATTATAAATAACTCCAGCAAAGAAAAGCATTATAATCGAAATAACAATAAGAAAATATTGTCTATTTGCATTTTTCTCAATTGTAAGTTCGTTTATTTCTTGTTTTCTTTTCAGGATTTCGTTTTCATTTTCTTTTTTTTCTGTTTCATATTTTATTTCAGCTTCTTTCATTCTCAAATCACTTTCTTGCGTATATATACTGTCATGTATTTCAATATATTTTTTTTGAAACAAATAAGCTTGTTCATAATTTTTCAGAAGACTGTATATATGACTTATTTTTAAATAATCACTTTCCATCAGGCTTCTTGCATTTATTTCTTCTGCAATAGCCATTGATTTTTTAAGATATTTGATTGCTTTTTCATAATCTTCTATTTCACGATAAGCATAGACCTCTGCTGTGATGCTTAATATCATTGCGAGGTTATATTTATTTGAAGTTTTTTTGAATATATCAATTGCTTTATGAAAATATTCAAGAGCTTTTTTATATTTTTTTTGGATACTGTATGTTCCAGCAATACTTCCGTATGTAAGAGCAATTCCAGTTTTATTATTTAGTTCTTTTTTTATTTTTACAGATTTAAAATAATATTCAAGTGATTTATCATATTCTCCTTTGAAGGCATATTCGGCTCCGAGGTTGTTCAATAATATCGAAATAATTTTCTTATCTTTTGTTGTTTTGGCATAATTTAGTGCTTTCTCAAAACTCTTGATTGCTTTATTTCTTCTTTTTTGTTTGAAATAAATATTACCAACATTATTTAGCGAATATGCTATACCTATTGTATCATATATTTTTTCTCTCTGTCGCAGTGATTTTAGATAAAAATCTAATGCAAGTTCGTAATTAGCGGCTTTTTTATAGTACCAGACTCCCAAGTTATTGTATTGTTCAGCAATACCTTTATCGTATTTTAGAGTTTTATAAATTTTCAATGCTGTTTTCCAAGCCAATAATGCAGAGTCATAATTTGCAATATAATATTGTGATTTACCAGATAATGAGTAAACCTCAGCTTTTATTGTGTCGTTTGGATATTTTTCCAAAAGAAAAAGAAGTTCACCTAAGTGAGAAGCACTTTTATGAGGGTAGTCTGCTGTATATAATTTTGCCATACTTCTTAGTATAGATATCCTGTTCTTTCCAGAAGATTTTTCTAATATATTTTCTAAACTGTCAATATTTTGAGAAAAAGTATTATAAAAATTTAAAAATAAAAATATTAGAATAACAACGTGCAGGATTTTCATTTTTTTGTATTAACAAACTATAATATTAATTAATATAAGATATAAAAATGAATTATATATAAAAAAATTCAATCAAAAAATTATATCTATAAAACCAGTTCCTCCTATTTTATTTTTTGTTTTCAGGATATAATAATAAGTTCCTGTTTCAATACGTTTATTATTTGTTGATGTACCGTTCCAATTATTTTTATAATTTTGTTCATGATAAATTAATCTTCCTGAGATATCATATATAAATATTTCGCATGGAGTTTCGAATTTATCTAAATTATTTATTAGAAGATAATCATTTATCCCGTCATTATTTGGAGTGATTATATTATTTAACGTCTTTATTTCAAAGTCATTACTGTTGTTATTATTTGTAGAAGTTACCTTTACATTAATAGAATCTGTGTTTGTACAGCTTGTTGTGTTATCGCTTACATAAGCCGAATATACGTTTTCTGATATTACAATAATTTCATTTTCTGTTTCACCAGACGACCATAAAATTTCGTCATAATTACCAGATGCTGTTATTGTTAATGTTTGTCCTGAAATAATTATTGTATCATTATTTGGGTTAATATTAAGTTCTGGCAACAAATTTACAGTAATATTTTCTTCATATATATCCGAATTTCCAATATTGTCAAATACAGTAAGTGAGACAGTAAATGTTCCATTGTTTTGATATATGTGCATCGGATTTTCGGCATAAGTTTCGTATCCGTCCCCAAAAGACCATATTTGATTAATAATATTTCCTGTTGAATTATTTATAAATTTCACTGTATCATTCATGCAATAATTGTTTGGTTCTTTATCGCATTCGAAGTAAGCTGTTTGTGCAAAATTATTAGAACAAAAGAAGTAAAATAAAATAAAAAATAAAATATTTTTAATGTTTGTCATGGTTTAATTTTTGTTGTTTCACGTATGAAACATTCGAATTATAACTCTGCCAAATTAAAACAAAATAGTAATAATTATATAGAAGTTTCGTGTTTTGTATAACCCGAAACTTCTTTTGTTATTGTGTTAAATATAAGATAGAATAGATATTGATTTTCACAAAATAGCAGTTTCTTTAAAGTTATAATTTTTCTTTTTTATCGTTTTCTGCTTTTTTTTCTTCATTTTTTTTTTTTTTGCTTCTTCTCTTTTTCTTAGTCTGTCTATATTTTTCTTTCTTATAATTCTAACTTCTGCTTCATATTCATCATCAAAAGTTCTTTTTCCAAATATTTTTTCAAGGTCGTTTCCAAAGATGACTTCATTTTTCAATAATAGTTCAGCCAGTTCGACTGATTTTTCTCTATTTTCAATAATAACTTTCTTAGCTCTTTCGTATTGTTCGTCTACAAGTTTTTTAACTTCTTGGTCTATTGTTTCGCTTGTTTTTTCGCTATATGGTTTCAAGAATGAATATTCATTTCTTCCAGAAGAATCAAAGAAGCTAATGTTTCCGATTTTATCGCTCATTCCAAGGAATGCTATCATTGAATATGCTTGTTTTGTTACTCTTTCTAAGTCGTTTAGTGCTCCTGTAGATATTCTCCCAAAGTTTATTTCTTCTGATGCTCTTCCTCCCAGTGTTGCACACATATCATCAAGCAGTTGTTCTTTTGTTGTGATTTGGCGTTCTTGTGGTTGGTACCATGCAGCTCCGAGTGCTTGTCCACGTGGAACGATTGTAACTTTTACAAGAGGGTGCGCGTGTTCTAATATCCAGCTTACTGTTGCGTGTCCTGATTCGTGATATGCTATTGTTTTTTTCTCAGTTTTTGTAATAATTTTACTTCTTTTTTCTAATCCTCCGACAATTCTATCGACAGCATCTAAGAAATCAGATTTTCCAACATTTTCTTTACCTTTTCTAGCTGCAATAAGCGCCGATTCATTACAAACATTTGCTATATCGGCACCAGAGAATCCGGGAGTTTGTTTTGCAAGTTCTGTAATATTCATGTTTTCATCTATTTTCAATGGTTTTATATGAACAGCAAAAATTTCTTCTCTTTCTGTTAAATCAGGAAGTTCTACATGTATTTGTCTGTCGAACCTACCTGCTCGAAGCAATGCTGGGTCTAATACATCTGCTCTATTTGTTGCTGCAAGTATAATAACACCGGTATTTGTATCAAAGCCGTCCATCTCTGTAAGCAATTGATTTAGTGTACTTTCTCGTTCATCGTTAGAACCCATATTTAGTCCTCTGCTTCTTGTTCTTCCTATTGCGTCTATTTCGTCTATAAATATTATACAAGGTGCTTTTTGTTTTGCTTGTGCAAAAAGGTCACGCACTCTTGAAGCTCCGACTCCTACAAACATTTCTACGAAATCTGAGCCTGAGAGCGAAAAGAATGGTACTGCCGCTTCACCTGCGACTGCCTTAGCAATCAATGTTTTCCCTGTTCCTGGGGGTCCTATTAGTAATGCTCCTTTTGGTATTTTTCCTCCTAGTTTTGTATATTTTTCTGGTGATTTAAGAAAATCAACAATCTCTGCTACTTCGATTTTTGCTTCTTCTAATCCAGCGACACTTCCGAAATCAATTTTAATTTCTGTTTGTTCTTGTTCGAATAATTTTGCTCTTGATTTTCCGATATTAAAAATTCCTCCTGCTCCGCCGCCAGTGCCTCCACTCATGCGTCTAAATATAAAAATCCAAACAAGTATAATTATTGCTAAAGGAAGTATCCAGTTCCACAATTCTCGTGAAATATCTGTTCTTGTTTCAAAACTTATTGGAACTCTTTCTTCCAGCGGGAATCCTTTTTGAAGGTCTTCCATTCTTTTTTCGAAGTTCTCAACAGAACCTATTGTAAAGTAATAATTAGCATTTACTTCACCCATAATATCTGTTTTTTCTGTTGGTAAATCCGAATATTCTTCTTTTCCTATACTGCTATCTTTTATATATACTTCTGCTTTCTCTTTATTAATAACAACAATTCTTTCAACATCTTTTTTTAGAAACATTTTATTTTCAAAACGAACCCTGCTAATTTTTTTTATTGACTTTTGCATCGTAAAAAATTGCAAGATAATAAACCCCACCGCAACAGCTACAAAAATCCAAATAATATTATTATTTTTTTTATTTGGAATATTCATTTTTCTGTTATCATTTACTGGTTTTTTCTCTTCTTTCTTATTAATATTTTTATTCTTTTCAGCCATTAAATTTATTATTAATTATTATTTATTTACGCATATAGTTTTGCACAAACTACAAGTTTGAATAAAAAAAACAAAAGTACAAATAATATTTATAACAACAAACAATTTTTCAAAAATTGAAAAATTCTCGTGTAAAATATTCACATTGCACAAAATTAATTGTACATAAAATGTCGGAGTGGTTTTAAGCCACTTCGACAGTAATTTATTTATAATTTATTGTTCAACCTTGTGTTTAGTGTATAAAAAGGAAAGTCTGGATATATAAGAAAATAGAAAAGAATTTAGCAAAATTTTATCAAAAAAAACAAATGATTATTCTATAACTCCTGAGGCAATTAATTCGTCATCAATATATATTGCAGCAAATTGTCCAGATGTTATTCCTCTTTGTTTGTTATCAAACACAATATAAAATCCTTCATCTTGTCGATATATTTTTGCTTTCTGGAGTGTTTGTCTATAACGTATTCTAACAAGAACCGATATATTTTTGTTATTTTCCAATTCTAAATCATTGCGTATCCAATGAATTTCATTATTTTTAATAAACAGAGCTTTGCGGAATAATCCAGCGTGAGTTTTTCCTTCGCCTATATATACAATATTTCTGTTTATATCTGTGCCAATAACAAAAGGTGGTTCTTTTAATCCTCCTATTCCAAGTCCTTTGCGTTGTCCGATTGTAAAAAAATGAGCGCCATTGTGTTTGCCAACTTCTGCTCCATCTTCTGGCATATATTTATACGATTTTGACAATCTTCTTAATTCCTCAGACTTGTTAAGTTTCATATTATTATGATTATAACTTACTGTAAAGCCATCAAAATTTTTAGGAATTTTTATTATATTTCCTTTCTTTGTTTTTAATTTTTGTTGAAGGAATGTTGGCAAATCAACTTTACCAACAAAACATATTCCCTGAGAATCTTTTTTTGAAGCGCTTGCAAGTTTCATGTCGTGGGCAATTTTGCGAACTTCTTTTTTTTCCAATTCTCCAATCGGAAACAATGATTTAGATAGCTGTTCTTGGGAAAGCTGACAAAGAAAATAACTTTGGTCTTTATTTTTGTCTTTACCTGCGAGCAACCTATAAATTATCTTTTCATTTTTCACAATACTTTCTTTACGACAATAATGTCCTGTTGCGACATAATCAGCACCAAGCTCTATTGCTTTTTTCATAAAGACATCAAATTTTATTTCCCTGTTGCACAGCACATCTGGGTTAGGAGTCCTGCCTGATTGATATTCAGAAAACATATAATCAACAACCCTTTTATAATAAATTTTACTAAAATCAACAGTAAAAAAAGGTATTTTCAATTTTCTTGCAACAAGCCCGGCAACGAGTATATCATCTTCATCTGGACAAGTGCCTTTTATAACACCAGCAGTATCGTGCCAATTAATCATATACAAACCGTGAACATCATAACCAGCACTTTTTAACAAATAAGCAGCAACACTTGAATCAACACCTCCAGAAAGACCAACAATAACTTTTTTCATAATATAACAAACAAATAAAATGTTTTATATGGAACTTCAAATACTAATGTAAACGATACCTTCTTTTTGCTTCTTCTGCTTCTTCCGAACTCCAAAAAGGGCCTATCGGTAGTATTCTATTTACCAATCCAGCTTTGTAATTATCAAAAAATCTTTCATAAGTTCCTTCTCCTATCGCTCCTGGAATTCTTTTAAGTAAATAAGACTGAGAACGCTGTCGTCTTTCAACTTTTAACATAAACCAATGTAGATTACGAGATTCATCGTATGTTGTGTCAAGTTCCATTTCTTCTTTTTTATATCCGTAAAATTTAACGGCTTGTCTTGCTTCTTCATATTCATAAAACGGTCCGACTGCAAATCTTTTTCCTGTGCTAAGATGTTTCCACAAAATACGGTCGTATTCTACCAGTTTATCATGATAAATACGCGACCCAAGACTTCTTACTCTTTGACTGATATAACCCGTTCTGGGATCTTCGTGTACTCTAATATTGATATAAAACCAATAAACAGTTCTGTTTTTTCCTGATTCTCCGTCGTCACTTTGTGCGGCAAGTTTTCCAAAAATCAATATACTTGCAAAGACAAATAAAATTATAACTCTAATGGTTGTTTTCATTTTTTTTATTTCTTGTTAATAAACTAATTTAAAAACGCAAAAAAATATATTTCATTATGTATATTTTAATTATTTTGTCTAATTTTTTTTATTAAAAAATAATTCAATTGTTTTTTGTGCTTTAAGAAATCTTTTTTCGCCAGTTCCTTTAATAATTTTATAATTTAACTTGTTTATTTTCAATTCATTTTCGTATATGTCAAATAAATATTTTCTTTTTTCTCCTCCATTTTCTCTAACATTATCTTTTATCCATTTTATATCTGGATAACATAGCAAAAATAGGTCAAAGTTTTTTCTATCACCAATAAATTTACTAATAAATCCTGGCACCTTTCCATAAACTTGTTCCAACCATATTTTTGTAATAATTAAATTAGTATCAAAAAAAATAAATTTATTTCCTTTCTTATTATATTCGTTTTGTTGTTTTATTTGTTTTCTTGCAATATGTATAATATCATCGAATGTATATTTTCTTTTCAGGTTTTCAATATATTTTCTTGAATATTCTTCCACGCAAACTGTTTTGTAATATTTTGCAAGTTTTTTACACAAAAATGATTTGCCAGTTGATTCTGGTCCTGTTAATATTATTTTTTTTATCGAATTTCTTTTTTCCATTCCAAATATCCTATTACGGCAATTATTGTGTAAACACAAAACAATATAACTGTTGGGTACAATTCTTTGTGAAAATACAATCCTATAGATATAATATTAACAATTATCCAAAGTATCCAATGTTCAATTTTTTTTCTTGTTAGCATCCATGTTGCTGTTATTGATACCGATGTTGTAAATGCATCTCCAAACGGAATTGTTGTATCTGTTTGTTTTAGTATTAATATATAAAACAAAAATAATAATACCGTAATAAAAAATAATATTGATGCAGTTTTAAAATTTGTTCTTGTTACCGAGAATTTTTTATCTGGATTATTTTTTTTTCCGTTATACCATGCAAACCAACCATATATACTTATAAAAACATAATAAAATTGTAAAGACATATCAGCGTAAAATTTCGATACAAAATATACATATATATACAATACTGAAGTTATTATTCCGAAAAACCAAAGCCAAATATTTTGCCTTACAGATAGGTATATGTAAATAAAACCAGAGATAACTGCTGCCAATTCGATATAATTTTGAAAAATCCAATCGTATATAGTTTGTAACATTTATTAAAATAATTATTAAGTATAAATAGCTTTAGTTAATTACGAATTATAAATTATGAACTACGAATTGGTTTACAACTGAGAATAAATATTTTACAAAAGAACAAATCATAAGTTATTTTTTAATTATTACTTACAAAAGTTTTTTCACATTTTATTTAAATCTTTTACTGAAATTAATCACATATTCTTCTCCAACATTATTCATACTGTGAATAATCCATTGCTTAAGCATTTTTCTTGTTGAACTTCCAGATTTCAGACCAGTCATTATTTTGAAAATAGTAATTCTTTGATTTTCAGCAACTGTGCTTGGCAGTTGTTTTCACATGAAACAGACAAAGTTGTTATATTAATGTGTCAAGTGAAAACACATTACAAACACAAATAGGTGCGGTGAAAAAACAGCATAAGCGCAGAATATAAATTTTTATTGTTTTATTTTATTTTATTTGTAAAATTATAAAGAGAAAAAATTAATACTTTTCCAACTTCCAATCTTCTATTTCTTTTTTGTATGTATTAAAATTAATTCCTAACAAATAAATAGGACGACTATCATCGCTGTACCTAAGTGCATATTTTTTATTTTTTATCTGTTCTATCGCTTTCTCTGCTGATTGATTAATTT
>JAOZMB010000124.1 GCA_029934515.1 Bacteroidales bacterium | reverse complement strand
GAACAAAAAAAAATAATATAAAATAAATTTGGAAGTTTAAAGTGAGAATTACTGTTTTTATGGCATACGCATCAAAAATAAATCATACTTTATTATCAATATGTTATGTTTTTAAAACAATCAAGGAATTACTATTTTTGAAATAGTAATTCCTTGATTTTCAGCACTTAAATATTTTGATGCGTCTGTCATATCTGCGTAAGTAATGGTTAAAAAATAACTTCATGATTTATTTTTTGTAAAATACTTATTATCAGGTGTAAACCAATTCGTAATTTACTAAGGTCAGTTATTAAATATTAATGTCCAACAACCTAAAAGGTTGTTGGACATACAAAACTTTACACAAAAGATTTTTTCTACTTCCTTACAGATAATCTTTTTGTTATATTTACGTTTTCGCTGATTATATTTACAAAATAAATACCATTTGCGAAATTACTTATATCAATATTTGAAGTTGATTGTTTTTGTACTCTCACAAAATCTTCGTAAACCTGTAATCCTATTTCATTAAAAATTCTAATCTTATAAATTTCATTGTCTTTCGATAAAATTTTCAAACTGAAAATGCCCGTATTGGGATTCGGATAAATATTAAAATGAGTATTTTCATTTAATTTGGCAACTTTTGTTCCCCCAGTTACTTCTACCTGTAGTTGTTCAGAATATTCACTTGTTCCGCAATTTCCTGTTCCTCTTACAGATACGTAAGCGTAACCAATAAAGTCATCGCTCCAAATAACTGTTCCAGTAGGAGAAGTTCCAGAAATTGTTCCTGCTTCTGGTGGTGTTAAAAGCCATTCATAGGTCTCGGCAAATTCTCCACCAGCGGTTGTATAATGCGAATTTCCGCCACTGTTTCCAACTACCATAGAACCTTCTGGAATTGTTGGAACACCTGATATTGCCATACTAACAGTCACCGAAGATGTTACAGTATTTTCACCATCATTAACCTCAACCGTATATGTTGTTGTTTCTGTCGGATTTACTATCGGAGCATCTTCGCTTGATGTAAAACCTTCTGGTTCCGAAGTCCAAGAATAAGAATATTCTCCTGAACCACCTGTTGAATTAGCAAATAATAAACTTTCCTCTCCCGAACAAACAGCTTCTGGATAAGCAACAGGAACAGCTTCAAGCTCTAAATTGCCGACAACTTCAAGCGAAACAGGAACATCAACAGAAGAATTAGTTGCATCATTGTTTTCAATTGTAAGATTAGCAATGTATGTTCCAAGTTCTAAATCATCGGATATAAACATAATATTTATAATTTCTGTATTACCAGGTAATACTGTACCTTCGTTTGTTTCAACACTCATCCAAGAATTAACATTTACAGTATAATCTTCCACCTCGCCATAAGAAGTTGTACCGCATGGGTCTCCACAATCACTACCGCTATATTTTATTCTTATTCTCATCACTGTTTCTCCGCCGAGTGCTTCATCGCTTACATAAATGTTATAAGTTCCCTGTCCTCCGTTATCACCCTCGCATACAACATTTTCATCTGTATCGTCAAAATCACCATCTTGATTCCAATCAATCCAAACACCAAGGTCATCGGTTGAATAAACATTTCCGTTTGTAACAGTTATAGGATATGTATTTCCAGCATCAATATCAGTTGACATATCAGTATAATCGGAGTAACCAGAAGCTGTTGTTCCTGTATTAACAATATTTCCAAATTCAACACCGCTGATGTATTCATCTCCACCACCGTTTGCATCACAATATTCTTTGTTATTTTTTGAAGTTATCTCTGTTGAAATATTATAAGTTAAATCAACCTGTCCATTGTTTGTAATACTTAGTTGTTGTATTGAAGTTTGGTTTTGTCCGAGAGTTTCGTTAAGCGATGTAGGATTGACTGAAACTATTGCTGTTCCCCAAAAAACTGAACTGTTTGCAGAACCAGATTCTCCGTCGTCGTGCATAGCAGTTACTTTGTATTTATATTCTCCAAAATCAGGTAAATAATCAGTGAATGTTAATTCAGTTGTAGTTGTAATTTCTTCGTCGTTACGATATACAATAAAATATTGCATTGTTTTTTCTTCTGAAAATTCCCAATTTAAATCAACTTGTCCATCTGCTTGATTTAAATTTGCTTCCAAATCAATAGGTCTTGCTCTGTTGTTTGTCTCAAAAGGTGATACAAAAGACTGTATAAGTCCGTTTCTATTATCGCACCATACAGGATAAACTATACCTCCGCGAGCAGAGATGCCAAGATAATCTCCCATGTATCCTCCTGCAAGTCCTGGTATTGGTGATGGTGTAAATGCAACATCGCTGACACGGAAATCTTCCCATGTATTTCCACCGTCATAAGAATTTGCAACCCATGCTTCGACTTGTGATGAGCTAAGATCGCGGTCGTCATAAAAAATAACACTCAAAGTTCCTGTTTCTGGGTCGCATGTTAGCCAAGGGAAATATGCTTCTTTTCCATTTTCGTATGGTCCTTGGTTTACTCTAATTGGTGTTGACCATGTTTCACCTTCATCTTCTGACCTTATAATATATATACTTCTATTTGTTCCAGTATTTATACCAGGTTCACCGATATTTGTCCATACTATATAAATATCTCCATTATTTTCGCCTCCGCTGATATCCACAGCCATTGAAGGAAATGAATTAACACGTTGGTTTTTTGAAATCTCAGAAGTTCTAATTCCTTTTGTATTGCTGATTATTCTTGTTGCTGGTGGGAATGTTACTCCACCGTCTATTGATTTTGCAAAACCAAGTGCTGTCTCATCAGATGGCCACGAGTCGTATATACTCCAGACAACATAAACCTGTCCATCTGGTCCTGTTTGTACATTAACTCCTTGATTATGACTGCCTGCATTTACTGCAGAACTTAAATTAATTGCCGAAGAATAAGAAAGACCTTCATCTGTAGAACGCACAAAACCAATTTCCGAATCCATACTTCCTCCGAAATCAGTCCACACATTATATACATTGCCCTCGTGCAAACTTGTTGGACTGTTGTCAATCCACAAATGATTTTTATCTAACATAGAACCAGTTGTCGTTCCTGCAACAACACTTGTCCACGTCTCGCCATCGTCTTCCGAATAAGAAACTCCCTGACCGCTATTACTGTGAATAAAACCTATATACATTCTTCCGTCAAGGCTTATTGCTGTTGCTGGGTCTCCAGAATTAGCTCCTCCTGCACCCTGAACGCTACCTGTCCAGTTCTCTTCGCCGTTCTCATACATAAAATAACTTGTTCCGTATAAACTCCCTATAGAACCACCTGACCACGATGTAGAATTGTTTGAATTAAGAATTTTTGTATTGTCAGTAGGATTTACAAATACAGAAAGTTCACTTTGTGTGTTATCTTCGTTACTGTTTACACCAATCAAAACATCAGGAGAATCTTCCGTTTTTACACTTTTTACATTAATCTTACTGTCCTTAAATATTGATTTTGGTATTTCAATACGCGGTGCAACAGGAACATAACCTTTGGCAGCCATACGCTTCCAGTATTTCATGTTATCAATTCGCGTGTCCACTTCCGATTTTTGTTTTTCTTGGGAATAAACATTTCCAATTGAAAAAACAAAAACAAAAATTAAAATCGGTAATAATTTTTTTCTCATAATTTTATTTATTAATTAAATTAATTTAATGATTTACCTGTTCGAAGTCGATTTTCTAACTATAAAAACTTTCTCAATCACAAATTATCCAACTTTTGCGCAGGTAACTAACTTATATAAAAGTGTAATTTTTTTGGTATGGTTGCAAAATTATTTATATCAAATTGATATTTTATTTTATTTTTAACTTTGCAATTTCGTAACTAAGTAATCGTTAAAAAATAATTGACGATTCTTATATAGTTGTTAGTTGTTAGTTGTTAGTTGTTAGTTGTTAGTTGTTAGTTTTTGTTATCTATTTTTCAAAATAGTAATTCCTTGATTTTCAGCACTTAAATATTTTGATGTGTGCCATATTATTAGTAACTTTTGTAAAACTGTAAGAAGCAAAAACTAATTTATACAGAATAATAACTTATGATTTGTTCTTTTGTAAAATATTTATTATCAGTTGTAAACCAATTCGTAATTCATAATTTATAATTCGTAATTTACTTAAATATTAAAACCATTTATCTTTCCTCGTAATCTTAAAATTTCTTTGCTTATTTCAATTAAAATATGTAAATTTGTCCCCGATTGTTCTAATAATAGAACAATTAAAAATATCATTTTTTTATTGCAAATAAATATTATAATCTTGTATATTTACAAAAAAATTCTTATGAGTTCAATATTTTCAAAAATTATTTCTGGCAAAATACATTCGTATAAGATAGCGGAAGATGATAATTTTTTTTCATTCTTAGATATAAATCCGTTAACAAAAGGGCATACACTCGTTGTTCCCAAAAAAGAAGTTGATTATTTATTCGACCTTGATGATGAAACAATAGGAGGACTATATATTTTTGCCAAAAAAGTGGCTCGCGCAATCGAAAAATCTGTTGAGTGCATCAGAGTAGGCGTGCTTGTAATAGGTACAGAAGTGCCACATGCACACGTTCACTTAATTCCTTTTAATGATGAAACCGAAATGAATATTAAACGTAAAAAATTAAAATTAAAGAAAATAGAGTTCGAGAAAATTGCTGAAAATATAAAAGCAAATTTTGAATAATACACGATACTAAAATAATAAAAATGACAGAATTAGAATTATTAGTAGATTTTTATAAAAATACAAAAAGACAAGGAACAGGACGTTCCTCGGATATTCTGCAAGCATTGAATCTTATAAATATAAATAAAAATAAAAGATTGAAAATTGCTGATATTGGTTGTGGTTCTGGTGGACAAACAATTACTCTTGCAAGAAATATATTAACGGACAAATAACAGTAGTTGATTTGTTCTCTGTTTTTTTTAGATGAATTGAATTTAAATGCGAAGAAATTAGGTTACCAGGAAAAATTAAAACACTTGAAAAATCAATGGACGATTTGCCTTTTGATTTTGAAGAATTTGATATTATCTGGTCAGAAGGAGCTATTTATAATATCGGATTTGAAAATGGAATTAAAAAATGGAAAAATTACTTAAAAATTGGTGGTTTTTTGGCTGTTTCTGAAATTACATGGACAACAAATTCTTGTCCAAAAGAAATAGAAGAATTTTGGAATAATGAATACTCTGAAATTGATACCGCTTCAAACAAAATAAAAATTTTAGAAGAAAATGGATACTCGCTTGTTGGATATTTTATTTTATCACAAAACAGTTGGATTGATAAATTCTATAAACCTATGTAAAAAAGATTTTCTGCTTTTCTTAAAAAACATAATAATTCTGAAATAGCAACAAACATTGTTAATTCACATAAAGAAGAAATTAATAAATATCGAAAATATAAAGACTATTATAGTTATGGTTTTTATATTGCTAAAAAAAATTAAATAATGCGAATTAAGTCCATCTAAAATAATTGTAATTTATCGTATAAATATAATTAATATGAAACAGATTTTTTTGTTAATTTTTATATCATTTATTATTTGTCTTTATGCAAAATCTTATGGACAAACAAATACTGAATTTTCTAAATTTAGGAAAATAAAAATTTATAATGTATCTAAAAAAAATAATTATTCTTATGCGAAAGAGCAGTTTACAACATATCAAGTAATTTTTTCTGGTATGTTTCTGTTTTATAAGAATTTTATATCAAGTCAGGATAGCGGTTCATGTCCATTTGAAATTTCTTGTTCTGTATATATGATTAAATCGGTACAGTCTCACGGTGTTGTTATTGGTTTCCTCAACGGAATTGATAGGTATATGCGATGTAACGGTTACAGCAATATCAAATACAAAATAAATAAAAAAACTGGAAAACTACATGACTCAATTCACTAATATTTTTAATTATTTATTCTAATTTAAAGTTAGATATTCTAAACATAATCAAGTAGTTATGATAACAAAAAAACTCTTAATAATTATAATTTTCATTAATTTCTTATCTTTGAGTTTGTTGTCTCAAAATTTATTTGACAATCGTCATTCTCTTGAATTTACCGATTATTTATTCAAAACAAAACAATATAAATTTGCATCAATTGAATTGGAACGTCTTATTTTTGAAGATAAAAATAATGATACCTTAAAATTTATGTTATTAAAATCGTATCGACTTTCACAAGATTTTACAAAAGGTATCACAAGAGCCGAAACTTTTTATCCAACTTACGATTTATTTCCAGAACTAATAGCACCTGAATATTTTAAATTACTTATTTCATCAAACAAAATTAATAAAACGAAATTGTTTTTATCTGATAACAAAAATATTATTCCAAAAGATTTTGTTATGTTTTCAATTCATTTGAATATACTTGAATATAATTGGCATGAGGCTGAGAATATTTTTAATAAAAATATAAATAATTTTCCAGAGATAATTGCTTACGAATCAATAATAAATAAAGGAGTTAATTTTAAAAGGAAGAGTCCGTTTCTCGCTGGTGTTTTTTCTGCTCTTTTACCTGGCGCAGGGAAGGTTTATACGACTTGGTACAAAGATGCTTTTTTTGCTTTTTTTAGTATTGCCGTTGGTACTTGGCAGTCATATAAGGGTTTCGAGACCGACGGAATTACATCAGCATTAGGGTGGACATTCGGAACAATATCCACCATTTTTTATATCAGCAATATTTATGGTTCCATAAAATCTGCAAAACATTATAACTACAATTACGAAAATGGTCTTATTCATAAAGCCGAACATATTTTAAGATATTGAAAAACAAAACTATAATACTATTAATAGGTCTTATTCTTTGTGGAAAAATTCTTTATCCGCAAGATATGAAAGAAACAATAATTCTTGCCAACAACAGTTATAAAATTAGTAATTATGAAAATGCTGTTTATTATTATCAAAGAGTTTTATATTTTGGTAATGAAAAAGAAAAGAACGATAGTTATATTAAAATTGCAGATTGTTATTTTGAAATAGGAAAATTTGATAAGTCTTATTCATTTTACGAACTTGCATTTAACAATGAGAAGTCTGATAGTTTGAAAAATGAAATTCTTTTTAAGAAAACAATGGTTAGATTAAATGAAAATAGATATAATTTAGCATTAATAGAACTTCTTGATTTTAACGTAAATAACGACAAATATTTTTCTCAAAAAAAAGAACTTTATCTCGGAATAACTTATTTTTTATTAAATAATTTTGAACAATCTGAAAAATATATTTTAAATTACGCAAAAATAATATATCCGAATAGAATAAATAAATTAGAATCTTTGTTTGATGAGAATAAAAAAATAAACAAAAAACTTCCACAAAAAACAGTCGTTTTAAGTGCCATAATACCCGGATTGGGACAGTTATACATAGGCGATTATAAAAATTCAGCAAACTCTGCAATCCTTAATCTTACACTTCTCGGCGTTGGAATAATAGTTGGTTACCGATACGGAATTATTAGTGCCATAGTTTCTGTTTTGCCATGGTTTTATAGGTATTATATGGGCGGTATTAAAAACGTAAAGAAAAATGCACAAATTAAAATTGACTACAAACGACAAATTATATTTGACAAATTATTAGATATAATTGAAACTAAAAATTACTGATTAAAACCCAAATAATTAAACCGAATAAGTGCCTGTAGATATTACAAATTTTCAATTTCTTTATTCAACAGAGCTGTAAGTTTTTTGGCAATTCTATTAAAATATCTTTTTTCCTCAAAACCAACAACCCATTTTATTCCACTTATTGAATTTGTAAGAAAAATTTCATCCGCATATATTAGTTCTGATGTTTTTATATCTTTTTTTTCTATAATATTATAACCAAGATGAACTGCATTTTTGATTACAAACCCTCGCATAATACCATTGACAAAACCTTCACCTAAGCCAGGAGTAAAAATATTATTACCCTTGACAATAAATATGTTAGAAGATATCGTTTCACAAATATTATTTTTTTCATTTAAAATTATACAATCATCAAAATTCTTCTCACGTTTATATACACCAGCCAAAACAAATAATAATGAATTTCCAGTCTTATAGTAAGATAGTTTATTTATTGTTTTTTTTATATCTTTATAAATTCCAATAACCAAGCCTTTTTTATTTAGTTCGTATAAAATATTTTTTACTGGAAGAGTCTCAATTAGATAGTTAATATTATTATCTTCTAGCGTATAAAAACCTCCAGACCTTCTAAAAACAGTTAATCTAATTCTTGTACCATAATAATACCTGTTCTTATTAATAAGCATTAAAGTTTCCTTTCTTATTTTTTCGTAACTGAACGTATTGTTAGATAAATCATACTTTAAAACTTTCATTCCATTTTTTAATCTCTCATAGTGTTTTTCCAGAAAACGAATTTTACCAAAAGAAGCAAACATTGTCTCGAAGATAGAATCTCCGTATCTGAATGCTCTATTATCCATTTTTATAGAAAACGTATCAACAGAAATAAACTCACCATTAAAAACAATATATTTACTGTTAAACATATTTTATGTATTTTTTTTGATTATTTTTTTACAAAAGTAATAATTTGATTGTTTATAAATTAATAAAATATTTTAATATCACTATTTTTAGGAAATTACGAATTATAAATTATGAATTACGAATTTGTTTACACCTGATAATAAATATTTTACAAAAAACAAATCATAAGTTATTTTTTAACGATTACTTAGTGATAATAATAATTTTTTTTTGTTAATAAATTGTTGAAAATTATTTTATTAAAAAGAAAATAAATAAACCGAAACAAAAAATATTTTCTTTTAAGTTTTATTTTATCTTTTTTTACATTCATAAAAAACACCGTTAAAGTTGTTTTTTTTAACCTTCTAAAAAAATCTAACAAGAATGAAGCATGAAGCCAAATGGAATAATATTTTACAAATAATTAAAGATAAAATATCAAAAATAAGTTTTAATACTTGTTTTAGACCAATAAAACCAGTTAAATTTGAAGAAAACATTTTAACTATTCAAGTTCCCAGTGGCTTCTTTTATGAATATCTCGAAGAACATTATCTCGATTTATTAAAAAAAGTAATGATAAAAGAACTCGGTGCCGGAGCAAAACTGGAATATCAAATAGTTATTGATAATTCAAATTATAAAAATACAAAAAACAAACTGATACTGTCGGAAGGGAAAAAAACTGTTCAAATAAATACAAATCTTAACGTAGTTATTTAAAAGTACACATAGATATAATGCAATCAAAATCAAGAAAAAAAAGAAATCGTGCAAACAAGACAAATTGCAATGTTTTTTGCAAAAAAATATACAAATGCTTCTCTCGCAACAATAGGGGCAACTATAGGAAACAAAGACCATACAACTGTTTTGTACGCAACAAAAACAGTAAGTAATCTAATAAGAACAAACAAATCTTATAAAACAGTATTGAACAAGATTGACAAAAAAATTCAATTTGCAAATTAAAAAATTAAACTGACAGCCAAAATATATAATTAGAGGGCAGTAAATAGAAAAAGGAAAAAACAAGTAATGCTTTTTTGGGCATGTTTCATAAATACAAAAAAAGATTTTATTTTATTTTTCACTTTTTCTATCAATAAATTTAACCTATTTTCTTTTTGTTTTTTTCCTGTAAATAATTCCATTGGTGTTTTTCCTTTTCTCTCACCCGCATTAAAGCGTCTTTGATTATGAT
>JAOZMB010000123.1 GCA_029934515.1 Bacteroidales bacterium | reverse complement strand
TCATAAAGTCCATAACCATTGGGACTTTTTTGACCAACAGGTTTAGTGCCTTTATCATTTGTTGTTACAGTGTACCAAGCTACACTTTCAATATTATCACTTCCAGCATATTTGCAATTCTCTCCACCTTTTGCGGCATATTCCCATTCAGCTTCTGTTGGAAGTCTCCACGTCTTTCCAGTTTTTTTGCTCAACCATTTTGCATAAGCTACGGCATCGTTCCAAGATACATTTATCACAGGACGAGAGCCGCGCCCCCAACCTTGATCGTCTGGTTTGCCTCTCCCCGTTGCATCACAAAATTTATCATACTCAGCAAATGTTACCTCATATTTCATAATTGCAAAATTACTTACAGTAACAGTGTGTGGAGTCTCATCGCTGTCAGCATTGCTGTCGTTGCTTCCCATCGTAAATGTTCCTCCTTTTATTCTTCTCATTTTTATGTTAAGTCCCGCGTCTGTAACCGTAAAATCATCGTTTGTGCTTTTAATTTCAATGTATGCTGTTTGGTTCTCGTAAACAGTAATATTTCCAGTTTGTGTTTCGTTTGTTCCTACAATTTTATATGTGTGTCTTCCGGTAAGTATTTTATCTCTTGTTCTTCGTGTATTAGCATTCAGGTATCCGAGTTTTTTTCCGTTTAGATAAAAACTTCCAGCTATGTTTGTGTTTATTTTTATTTTACCGTAAGTATAAACTACTTCTTCATCACTCCAAGATCCTTCTTCTGGTTCAATATTGTTATTGTTATTGTTATTGTTATTGTTATTGTTTCCTCCGCTGTTTATTGTTGTAAAATAAAAATCCCCCATTAGCGAACTCCACTCTTGTGGGACTTGTTTTTTGTTGCTTGCTTTGCTTACAGCAATTCTTGTTTGTTTAAAAACGTCTTCTATATCTTGGTTTTTTTTCATTTGTTTTACAAGATGTGTTGTATAAAGTCCGTTTGCCCCTCTTCCGTCGTCAGCTGTTGCTCCTGGTTGTGTTGCAAAAGCAATAATTGTTCCGCTTGCTGATTTGTCAATTTTCTTAAACCCTCTTTCTCCACCTCTTATCCAACTACGGAATGGGTCGTTACGGCATGCATCAAGTATCATAATATTTATGTTATCGTTGTTTTGCATAAAAACATTATTAACAAATGAAATATTAAAAGCATCAAATTGTGCCATCGTTCTGTCGTCTAATTTAGCATCAATAGGGATTAAATAATTTTCGCCGTCCACTTGTATTCCGTGTCCTGCATAAAAAAACAAAGCAACTTTATAATCTTTAATTTTTTTTGCAAAATTTGCTGTTGCAATCTGCATTTCTCTCAATGTTGCATTTGTTTTTTTTATTACCGTAAAACCTAAGTTTTCTAATGTTTCGATCAGTAAATTAGCATCGTTTACTGGGTTTTTCAGTTTTCCTCCGTGTTTATAATCAGAATTTCCAATTACGAGCGCAATTCTTTTTTCATTTGCTTCTCCTATCTTTAAACCTCTTTGTGCCGTTGCACCTGTTGTTATTGCAATCATTACAATAATTGTTGTGATTAATTTTAATGTTCTCATAATTTATTTATTTAAAATTTATAATTTTACAAATATATATTTTTTATTATGATAACAAAAATATTTGTAAATTTGCGCTAGTGAGTTGATAACCGACTTAATTATCCCTGAATTTTCTTTACATATTTAAACCATTTTAAAAAATTCTTGAATTTCCATCGAATATTAAAATTATTATCAAAACAAACTATTTCATGAGTTTTTTTGTTAAATGCTGTATGATTTACTGTATCCGATGAAAAAATGAAATAATAATTTTTCATATTTTCTTTTATACATTTATCGTTGTAATAAATCATGCTTTCGATTAAATCATTATTTGTATGTAAAGGATATAGAATATTTTCTCCCTGAAATAGTTCTCCACCGCCAAAACCTATCCAAAACTCAATCAATTTTTCTGGAAAATCAAAGTCATATTTCAATAATTCTTTTCTTAATTGTTCTTTCGGTATTGCCCCGTACTCTGACAATATTTTGTATTTTCTTTTATTATTTTCTTTATTTATTATTTCTACAATATTTTTTTTAAAAAAATTATGCTTTCTAAACAATGAAAATATTGTTTTATTTTTTGTTTTATTTTTCATAAACCTGTTTCTTTTATTCGTTCAACAAAACCGATAAATGTTCCGTCTTTTGTATTTATAGATAAACCTTGTCCGTTTGGTAAATATATTTTAGTTCGTTTTGGACGTATAACAATTGCATCTGCATTTTTAATTATATCATTTAAAATTTTTTCAGCACTTTTTTGATTTATCTGCGTACCTTCGAATGCAGAAACAAAACCTTCTGATTTTGCATGACCAAGTTTTTTGCTTATTGCACGTTTCCCTTGTTGTATTTGCGGGTTTTTCCATTTTCGCATAGTTTCAAATATGAAATCTGTTTTGCTACCTATTTTATGTAAAATTTGTTCAAACAATTCATGTACACCTTTTTTTAATGCAATACGACTTAATCCAATAATTACAAAAAAAATACTTCTTATTCCAGCAGTAATTCTAAATTTTATACTTTTCAACATTCTTCTTAACATGATATTATAATTTTATTGTTCTCACAATTTATTTAAAATTTATAATTTTGCAAATATAATTTTTTTTATATATGATAACAAAATGCAAGTTTTTAGTTTTTAGTTTTTAGTTTCTAATTGTTAGTTTTATGATATTTTATGTTTTTCAACATTTAAATATTTTGATGCGTTTGCCCTAAAAAAATCAGTGTTTAATCCGTCTAATCAGTGTTTATCAGTGTTCCTATTACTCCGATAAATAGGAACACGGAAGAACGCTGATTATACGGATATTTCACGGATTTTGTTGTAAAGATATAAATATTTGTAAGTAATGACAAAAGATTGTATTTTTGTTTTTTTATATTTAAGATAACACTATAAGTAAATTACGAATTATAAATTATGAATTACGAATTGGTTTACACCTGATAATAAATATTTTACAAAAAACAAATCATAAGTTATTTTTTAACGATTACTAATTGAATTAAATAATCATAATAATGGAACTTCAATTTATTACAAACGAAGTAGGAATAAAACAATCTGTTGTTTTGCCATTTCAATTTATAGAAAATAAACTTGAAAAAGGAGAATTGCCTGAAAAAACTTTTAAAGAATTACAAAATTGAATTTAGAAGACGTATTTACAACTTATTCGGAGCATCGACATCTGGAAAATATTAAAACAAAACTACAAAATAAGAGCGATGCCAAGATCCTGCTAAAAGGACTTTTTAATTCTGCATGTTCGTTTTTTGCTGGAGCATTTGTAGAAAATATGCCAGCTTCGTATCTTTTTATTCTTGATGATAAAGAAAGAGCCGCTTATTTTCAAAACGATTTGCAGGAAATTTTGCCTGAAAAAGATATTTTATTTTTCCCGTCATCTTACAAAAGGTCAACTGTAAAAGGAAGCAAAAATAGACATGACAGCGGAAGTATAATAACAAGAACAGAAGTCTTAAACAAACTTAATACACGAGAAAATAATATTATTGTAAGCTATCCAGAAGCTGTTATTGAAAAAGTTACAACAAAAACTAATCTTAAAAATAATACATTAGAGCTAAACGAGGGCGAAGATGTGCCGATTGATTTTATTGTTGAAATTTTGACTGAATACGATTTCGAACGTGTAGACTTTGTTTACGAACCAGGACAGTTTGCTGTGCGCGGAGGTATTGTTGATATTTATTCGTATTCAAATGATTATCCATTTCGTATTGGTTTTTTTGATGAAGAGGTTGAATCTATAAGAACTTTCGATACTGTATCTCAGTTGTCAAAAGCGAGGTTTAAGAAAATATCAATAGTTCCAGATATTAGTGCAAGAACAAATGATGCCGAGAGAACAATTTTTTTGAACTTTATTCCAGACACGAGTATTATTTGGTCTAATGATTTTGAATACACTGTGAATAAATCAATAGATATATTTGAGAATGATAAAAATGATAATTTTGCTGAACCAGGAGAAATTATTTTGCTGTTAAAAAAAATGAGAACAGTGGAATTTGCAAATAAATCGTATTTTAAAACTGATAATATTTATAAATTTAACGTTTCACAACAGTTTGAATTTAATAAAAAATTTGACCTGCTTGTCGAAAAATTAATTGAATACGAAGAGCTTGGTTATAAAAATATAATATTATTCAAAAATACGAACCAAGCAGAACGTTTACAGGCAATTTTGCAGTCAGACGAAATAATTGAAAAATACAGTGAAAAATATAATATCGAAAATAGTGAAGATAATAAGAACAAACAAACCAAAATTGATACTCTTTTTGTTCCCGTAATTGGCACAATTCATCGTGGTTTTACGGATAACGATTTAAAAATAAATTGTTATACAGACCATCAAATATTTGGTCGTTATCTTAAATTTAAACTAAAAAGCTCTTCATATCATCGTAATAAAGAAGCACTTACAATAAAAGAAATTAACACTCTTCAGCCCGGAGATTTTGTTGTTCACAGCGACCATGGAATAGGAAAATTCGGAGGTCTGCAAACAATTGATATAAACGGAAAAGAACAAGACGCAATAAGAGTTTTTTATAAAAATAATGATATTCTTCTTGTAAATATTCACAATCTTCATAAAATATCTAAATACAAAGGCAAAGAAGGTACACAGCCCAAGTTGTATAAACTCGGTTCGGGAGTGTGGAAAAAAATAAAAAGCAAAACAAAAACACGTGTTAAAGATATCGCAAGAGAACTTATTTCGCTATATGCCAAAAGAAAAAAAGATAAAGGATTTGCATATACAGCCGATACTTATTTACAGCACGCTTTGGAATCATCTTTTATTTACGAAGATACGCCAGACCAAACAAAAACAACAAATGCCGTGAAAAAAGATATGGAGTCGCAAGTTCCTATGGATAGGCTCGTCTGTGGAGATGTTGGTTTCGGAAAAACTGAAATCGCAATACGTGCAGCATTCAAAGCAGTTGCCGATAACAAACAGGTAGCGGTGCTTGTTCCAACAACAATTTTGGCTTTGCAACATTACAAAACATTCAGCAATAGGCTTAAAGATATGCCTTGTAATGTTGATTATATTAGCCGAATGAAATCCCGAAAAAAACAAACAAAAACACTAAAACAATTAAAATCTGGAAAACTTGATATATTAATAGGAACGCATCGCATTGTTGGAAAGGACGTTGAATTTAAAGATCTTGGTTTGATGATTGTAGATGAAGAACAAAAATTTGGTGTCGCAATAAAAGAAAAATTGAAAGCAATAAAAGTAAACGTGGACACGCTGACCTTGACCGCAACACCTATACCGCGAACTTTGCAATTTTCGTTGATGGGCGCAAGAGACCTTTCAATAATGAACACTCCGCCACCAAATCGTTATCCAATAATAACAGAACTACACTCTTTCGACTCTGCATTAATCAAAGATGCAATTAATTACGAGGTTCAACGTAACGGTCAGGTATTTTTTATTCATAATCGTATAGCTACAATTTACGAAATAGAAGCTCTTATAAATAGGCTCAATCCAGATGTAAAAACAGCTGTTGTTCACGGCAGAATAAAAAGTAATGCTTTGGAAAAAATTATGACTGGTTTTATTAACGAAGAGTATGGCGTTTTGCTTGCTACGACAATAATTGAATCTGGTTTGGATATTCCTAATGTTAATACTATCATTATCAACGAAGCCCAGAACTTTGGCTTGAGCGATTTGCATCAGTTACGTGGTCGTGTGGGACGTTCAAACAAGAAAGCATTTTGTTATTTACTTGCTCCTCCGTTGTCTTCTGTTTCTAATGTTGCTCGTCGTCGTCTTCGTGCAATAGAGACGTTTTCGGAACTCGGCAGTGGGTTTAGTATTGCGATGCAGGATTTGGATATCCGAGGTGCTGGCAATCTGCTCGGCGGCGAACAAAGCGGTTTTATTGCAGATATAGGTTTTGAAACATATCACAGAATACTTGACGAAGCATTGTTAGAGCTTCGCGAAGAAGAATTTAAAGATTTATTTAATCGAAAGAAAACAGAAAAAAATATTGAAATTAAAATAGATATTAAATTTGTAAATGACTGCCACATAGATACTGATTTAGAGGTTCTTTTTCCTGTTAGTTATATTTCGGATATCACAGAGCGACTGAAATTATATCGCGAATTGGATAAAACAGAAAACCAAGACGAACTAAAAGATTTTGAGACACGTATTATTGACCGTTTCGGAAAATTTCCTAAACCAGTTAAAGAGTTGTTAGATGCTGTAAGATTAAGACAACTTGCAATATCTATTGGAATAGAAAAGATATTACTAAGAAACAAAAAAATGGTTTGCTATTTTGTTCGCAACAAAGATTCTGCATATTATCAATCCCCAGTATTTTCATCTGTTCTTGTTTTCCTACAAAAATTTCCAAAAAAAGTTGCAATGAGCGAAAGAAAAGAAAAACTGATGATGAGTTTCCAAAATATTAAAACAATAAACGATGGAATTACTATGCTTAAGATGATATAAATAAATTACTGTCGGTGTTTGGTTCAAAGCCACGCTGACAGTTTATATGCACAATATAAATATATTTATTTTTTTACGTATATTGTTTTGTATTTGTGAAATTTAGAATTTATTGTTCCCAAAATACTTTCATGACGACCTATTATTAATGTTCCACCTTTACATAAATTTTCATGAAAAAATTCAAAAATTTTGTTTTGTAATTTATGATTAAAGTATATCAATACATTTCTACATACAATAATATCAAAATTTCTTTCAAAAGGATTTTCAAATGAAATCAAATTATGTTTTCTATAAGTAGGTTTTTCGTATAAAATAGGTTTTACTTTTATTAGACTTTTTTTTCTTGATATATTGAAATATTTTTTCATTTGCGGCGCATCTGTTGCGTGTTCGAAACTCTCATTAAAGTTTTTAATATATTGGTCTATTTCACGATATTTATACCTCCCAGACTGTGCTGTATCCAATACATCTGTATTCAAATCTGTTGCGAATGTATTTGTTTTTTTGTACAGTCCTGCTTCGTTTATAAGTACGAGCATAGAAAAAACTTCTTGTCCTGTTGATGCTCCAGCATGCCAAATATTTATTTGTTCATTATCCTTGTATCTTGGAATTATATTATTTTTTATTTTAATCCATATTTCAGGGTCTCTAAATAATTCCGTCGTATTAACTGTAATATTTTTGATTGTCTCTTCGAGAAAATTATTGTTTTTCTTAATTTTTTTTATAAGTCCAGCGATATCAGTTTTATTATCTAACAATAATTTTTCCAGTCTTCTGGTAAACGATTTTATAGAATATTCACTAAAATCACAACCAGAATACTGTTTTATGACTGTAATAAAATCATTTACTTCTTTTGCTGTTGTTCGTTCCATTTTTTAAATATTTTTTTTATATATTAGCTCTGATATTTCATTTTTACTAAGTTTTTTCATATTTGTAACAAATATTTTTTCTGATAAGAAATCACCTATTTCATTACAATCATTTAACACTTTTCTGAACATCTTTTTTGTTGATACATTGATAGGAACTAAACATAAAAAACTAACAAATGTTTCATAAACATTAATTTCTTCAACTATAATTTCATATTGTGGGAGTGTAAATAATAATTCTTTTTCGATAATATTTTTTTGCCAATTTTCAAATTTTTTCCTTCCATTTGATTTAAATATACCCAAAAATCTTATTTTATTATCAATTCCTCCCATACCTGATGCAATAAATATTTTTTTATCATTTGTCAATGATGTTTCGATAAGAATACGGCTTTGTTGAAATACCAACATTGCCCAATCGTGTAGCTCGTCATCCAAAAGTTTTGTATATTTTTCTATTGCTCTATACGATTTTACATCATCAACAAAAGACAAACGTGCCAGCAATAATTTTTTCCGTTCTGTTTTTGTATTTTCATCAAAAAGTTCATTTATATCATCACTAAGTTTGATGATAGCAAGGTTTTTTTTTGTTTGCTTATTAATAAATTTTTTAAAATCCAATTGCAAACCAATATTTGTTCCTTGTTCCAAAACACTGAAATTTGAATTATTACCGCCAATAATTTTCATTATTTGGTCTGATATTATGTCTCTTTCCATTACACAGTAGGCTTTTTATGTTAATTTTAAGCAAAGATAAAAATATTTTTTTAATACAAAAAAATATAGTAAAACTTTGACAATTTTTTTGATATATATAAAACTGTCGGCATGGTTTAAAGCCACACTGACAGTAATTTATTTCACAATATATAAGGTTGTGATTTGCTTTAATAAAAAATATTTAAAAAAAAGTGAACTTTTATTTGTTTATTAAAAAATAAGATTTATCTTTGCATCGTCTTTTAAAATAAAGATGTCAGAGGTCTGGTAGTTCAGTTGGTTAGAATGTCGGCCTGTCACGCCGAAGGTCGCGGGTTCGAGTCCCGTCCAGACCGCAGAAGAGCTTGATAATCATTGATTATCAAGCTCTTTTTGTATTTTACTTATTTTTAATTTCTTCATAAAATTCAATAATTTTTTCTGCAAAATTTTCCCAAGATTTATTTTCTTTAAGAATTTTGATATTTTTAATAAAATATTCTTTTAAATTTTTATTAAAATATTCCTCAATCGAATTTTTTATTGACTCTGAATTTACTCTCGGAACAATTAGACCCGATTTATCACCTATTAAAGATTCTTTTAATCCTCCTGTGTCAGTCGCAATTAACGGTAAATCAAAATGATAAGCAATTGATGTTATTCCACTTTGAGTTGCTGATTTATAAGGCAATACACAAACATCTGCGGCACTAAAAAAATATGGTACTTCCTTGTCTGCAATATATCCTTTAAATATATGAATATTATCTACATTTGGTGATTGATTAATCAATAGTTTGTATTTTTCAAAATTACCATAATATTCTCCAGCTATTATCAATTGAAAATTTTTGTCAAGTCCCCCGAATGCCTCAATCAACAGGTCTAATCCTTTGTAGTCTCTAATAATACCAAAGAAAAGAATTGTTTTTTTATTTGGAGAGATTTTTAGAAAATCCTGCGACAGTTTTTTGTCTAATTTTTTTCCGAAATGATTATAAATTGGATGGTCTGTTCTTAAATATTTTACATCTTTTGAAGTTAAACTTATCAAATCATCGCATACAGAATTACTCATCACAACAAAGCCATCGTTTTGTTTCAAAAAAAAATTATTAAAAGGTTTATCTATAATTTTTTTTTCGTGTGGAATAACATTATCCAAAATACTTATAACTTTTGTTTTTTTCTTCATATTTCTTGCCACCGTCCCAAGTGCTGGCGCCAAAAAAGGCATCCAGTATTTCATAATAAGCAAATCAGGACTGAACGCATTTATTTTTCGTGCTGTCTTTAAATATGAAAAAGGATTTACTGTATCCAAAATTTCAAAACTTTTTAGTTCGTCGGCATTATCGTTTTCAGTTACATACTGTGTTGTTCCGGGAAATAGAAAATTTGGATATTGTCTTTTGAATGTAAATGCTCTTATCTCGTGGGAACGTTCAAGAGTTCTATATAAAGATGCGTTGAACTGCGCAATACCTCCACGAAAGGGATAGAATGTTGAAAGATATGCTATCTTCATTAGTAAATTACGAATTATAAATTATGAATTACGAATTGGTTTACACCTGATA
>JAOZMB010000023.1 GCA_029934515.1 Bacteroidales bacterium | reverse complement strand
GTTTATTGAGAAGCGATTTAAATGATGCAGACCTTGAATACATTGAAACAGAACTTGAAACAAAAGAAATCATAGAACGATATAATGAAGGTGTGCGCAAACAAGGAGTAAGACAAGGAGTTAGACAGGGAATTAGACTGGGAATAGAACAAGGAATAGAAAAAGGAATAGAAAAAGGAATAGAACAAGAACGTGCAAACAGTAACATAAGAATAAAACAGGAGGAACTAAAAACCAATATTTACAAATTATTATTTGAGGGCAAAAACAAAAATAAGATATCACAACAATTGAAAATCAGCCTTGCAGATATAGAAAAAGTCCTGAAATAAACTTAATTGTATTATATATTTGATTATACTGAAGTAAAATTGGTTTTCGGTTTTTTTATGAATTTATTTTTTGAAAAATTATATTTAAATCCGAAAACCTAATTCACTTTAGTATATATCAAAATTGAGATGTCCTTCCAATATCTATCCAAAAAATATGAGTATTAATAATATGTATGTCACCAATTTTTTTTATATTTAACAAAAAAATAAAGTTAATTATAGTAATTGTTTTAAAACTACAAATATTATTACTTGTGGTAAATCCGATAATTTTTTTAATAATGAACTATAAAGATTTTACAAAAATTGCTCAGAAAGCACTAAAAACAGGAGCAGATATTGCTAAGAACTTTAAACAAAGAAAAATTGAAAACGCACATATTTTAAAAGGTATATTGCAGACAGACAGCACTGTTACACCTTTTATTTTACGAAAAACTGGTATTAATATTAATGAGCTTGAACGGAAAGTCATAAATATTATAAAATCTTATCAAGAATTGCCAGAAGGAGGAAAATTAGAGGTATCAGAGAATGTGGAAATTTCACTGAACAAAGCAAAACAGATAGCAAAAAATATCGGAGATGATTATATTTCCATCGAACATATATTGTCTGGAATATTTCTGACCAAAGATGGAACAGCTAATATAATGATGCAGAAAGGTATAAGTCAAAAGAAATTGGAAAATGCAATTAAAGAACTTAGAAGCTCTACAAAAGAAAAAGAAATAAAAAAAGATAAATACGAAACTCTGAACTTATATGCAGTTAATCTTAACGAAAAAATAAAAGAAGGAAAACTCGACCCCGTTATAGGAAGGATAGACGAAATACGCAGAGTTTTGCAAATAATTTCGAGAAGAAGAAAAAATAATCCTATAATTATTGGCGAACCAGGAGTTGGAAAAACAGCTATCGTGGAAGGACTTGCACAAAGAATTGTTAGAGGTGATGTACCTGAAAATCTGAAAGATAATATAATTTTTTCATTAGACCTTGGCTCTGTAATTGCTGGTGCAAGTAAACAGGGAGAGTTCGAAAATCGTTTGAAATCAATTGTTAAAGAAGTAAGCGATTCTGATGGCGAACTTATACTTTTTATTGATGAGATACATTTGCTTGTCGGAGCGGGACGTTCTGGCGGTGCAATGGATGCTGCAAATATTCTAAAACCAGCTCTTGCAAGAGGAGAACTTAAAGCAATAGGTGCAACAACAATTAGTGAATATCAAAAATATTTCGAAAAAGATAAAGCGCTAGACAGAAGGTTTCAAAAAATTATGATAAAAGAACCAGAAACAGAAGACGCTATTTCGATTTTGAGAGGAATAAAAGAAAAATATCAGGATTTTCATAAAATTGTGATACGCGATGAAGCTGTAAAAGCAGCAGTAGAACTATCGCAAAGATATATTACAGACAGATATTTGCCAGACAAAGCAATAGACCTAATAGATGAAGCAGCTTCAAAACTGAGACTTGAAATGAACTCATTACCTGATGAAATTGATGAACTTGAACGAAAAATTAATCGATTTAAAATTGAAAAAGAAATACTAAAAAATGAAGACGATGAAAAATCGTTAAAAGAAATAAACGAAAAAATAACAGAACTAAGCGATGAAAATACTAAATTAAGAGCATTCTGGGAATCGGAAAAAACTATTATTAATGAAATTGCGGAAACAAGAAAATTAATATCAGAACTTAAAATAAAATCAGACATTGCGAAAGAAGAAGCTGATTTTGAAACTGTTGCACGTATTCAACACAAAGAAATTAATGATGCAAAACAGAAAATTAAAAAGTTGAACAATGATTTGAACAATAACCAATCCGAAACTGTTTTGTTGAAAGAATTTGTTGACCGCGATTTAATTGCAGAAGTGGTTTCAGAAATCTCTGGTATTCCAGTTACAAAAATGAGAAAATCGGAGACAGAAAAATTAATTAACCTAGAACAAGAACTGCAAAAAAGAATTATCGGACAAAAAGAAGCAGTACGGCTTGTCTCGGAGGCAGTACGCAGAAGTCGTGCAGGACTACATGATTCCAGAAAACCAATAGGTTCGTTTATTTTTTTGGGTACAACAGGAGTTGGAAAAACAGAACTTGCTAAGGCGCTTGCAGAGTTTATGTTCGATGACGAAAAATCAATTGTTCGTATTGATATGTCGGAATATCAGGAAAAACATACAGTATCGAAACTTATAGGTTCGCCACCCGGTTATATAGGACACGATGAAGGAGGACAACTTACAGAACAAATAAGACAAAAACCTTACTCAGTGGTTTTACTTGACGAGATAGAAAAAGCACACAAAGATATTTTTAATACATTCCTGCAAGTACTCGACGATGGACATCTTACGGACAGCAAAGGACGAAAAGTGAACTTTAAAAATACTATTATAATAATGACCTCGAACGCTGGCTCGGACAAAATAAACGAAAATTTTGAGAAAATGAACAAAGACAATTACAGAACAGTAATTGCAAAAGCAAAAAAAGACGTTTCAAAAGTTCTGAAAGAAAAAATGAGTCCAGAGTTTTTAAATCGTATTGACGAAATAATAATGTTTATACCGCTTTCGATAACAAGTATTGGAAAAATAGTAAACCTGCAACTTAACAGCCTGAAATCGAAACTCATAGAACGAGAAATTAATATTAATTTTACAAAAAAAGCAAAAACTTGGATAACAAGAATGAGTTACAATCCACAGTTTGGTGCTCGTCCTGTAAAAAGAACAATTCAAAGATATATTCTTAACGAACTATCAGAAAGAATATTAAAAACAGAAGTAAGCAAAGACAAAATTATAAATGTAGATTACAAAGAAGGACGATTAAAATTTACAAATATCACAAGCGAAGAGCTTGAAAAATTAAAAATTGAAGAGGAAAAATTACCCAAAATAAAAGAAGAAAAAATAACAAAAATTAAACCGCAAGACAAAAAAAACAAAAATTTTTGGATAAAAATAGTAAACTGGTTTAAAGGGATTTTCTAATATATTTATGAACTTTGACAAACAGTTTCACAGCTTTTTGTCAAAGTTATAATTATCTATCATTTCTATTGAGTAAAAATAAATTGTATAATATTTGCTCCCATTTTAAGAGCTTTTGTTCTAGTCTCTTCCGAATCGTTATGTACCTCTTGGTCTTCCCAACCGTCTCCAAGGTCTGATTCTGAGGTATATAAACATACCATTCTGCCTTCGTGAAAGATTCCATACGCCTGTGCTGGTTTATCATCGTGTTCATGAATTTTAGGAAGTCCACCAGAGAAGTTATATTTTTGATGAAACAATGGGTGCGAAAATGATAACTCAATTAATTTATACTCTGGAAAAATTTTTTTTAATTCTCTTCTTATATATTTATCCATTCCGTAATTATCATCAAAATGTATAAAACCGCCACCCAACATATATGTTCGTAAATTACGAACCTCCTGCATAGAAAAAATTATATTCCCGTGACCTGTTGCATGTACAAATGGATAATTAAAAATCTCTGAACTTCCAGATTCAATAGTAACATGCTCTTTGTAAAAATTAGTGCCGAGATTTTTATTACAATATTTTATTAAATTTGGAAGTGCTGTTGGATTTGCGTACCAATCGCCTCCGCCATGATATTTTAACAAAGCTAATTTTATCGAACTCGTCTGCGAAAAAATAGGCAAAATTATTAATGCAAATAATGTTAAAAAAAAAATTCTTTTCATTGGAAGTTATAATTTGAAAATTTATAAATTTTGCAAATATAAAAAATATGACAAAATTTAACAAAAATTTTATATAAAAGTATGACAAACATATCAAAAATAAATCATAATTGATTATCAATATATTATATTTTTAAAGACATTAACCTTTTTATATCGAAATAAAGTTAATACAAAAATTAAAAATAATGGAAGTAATAAATTTAATGTAAAAAAGAGGAAAATCATTTTTCTTTTTTTTATTAAAGAAAAAATATAATTTTGCAAAAAAATAAAAAATAAAAACTATGAAAGAAAAAATTAATCAAGAACTTGGCAGACTACAAAAAGAACTTGGTAAACTTGAAAATGCAGTTAAACAAATACAAAGAGCAGAAGAAATATCAAGCGAAGTTGTAAATGCTGTAAAAATATTACAAGAAAAATATGCAAACGGATTTATAAATATTGAAAGTAAAACGGATAAATTTTTAAGTGATTCGCTAACTGCAAACGAGAAAAAAATAAACAATTTTATAGAATCAAACAAAAAAGAAAACGAACGTGTTTTAAATGTTCATAAAAAACATGTTAACGAGATAATTAGTTCGCAAAAAAAACAGATTGCCGAATCTAAAAAAATTATCAGCGATTTGCAACGCAATGTAAAACAAAACGAACAAAAAAATATATCCGCATTACAGAAGCATACAGAAGAGACAAAAAAAATAGTAAATAAACTAATATATTCACACAAACAACAAATTAATGAAGTTAATACATTGTTAGATAATTATTTAAGTCTTGCCAAATCGACAGCACAATTATCTGATAAAATTGATACCATAGACTTCCCGAAAAAACTTGATAATATTTCTACAAATATTGATGATATGAACCTGGAAATAAGAAAAATTCAGGAAAATATTAAAAAAATAGAAACAGACGAGACGCTTTCAGTCGTTCAAAAAAAGATAAAAAGAGCTAACAAAAGAACAAATTTTACTATTTTCCTTGCCTTCGTTATAATTATAATGTTGTTTGCACTGGGTTACGAATTGGTTTTTATAAAGTACTTTCCCGATTTGAAATTTTATTAAACAAATTAATCTGTAAGTATTTATAGATTAGTATCGGCTATTTTTTTTAATTTGTTAATATTTTTGATTATTAATATGAATTATTTAGGTATTGATATAGGTTCGTTATATACAAAATTTATTGTTATTGATGATAAAAATAATATTTTATATAAAAATATTATTAAAACTTTGAACAGAAATAAACATGAGCGAATAGAAATTCTTGAAAATATATATTCTACTTATAATATTGTAAAAAATTGTACAACAGGATATGGCAGGAAACATTTTAAAAATGCAGATATTATAAAAACAGAACTATACTGTGCCTCAGCAGGAGTTTCTGTTATTGCACCTTTCCTAAAAACGATTATTGACATTGGTGGCGAAGATATTAAACTGTTAAAAAGTGGCAAAACAGGCAGAGTTATAGAATTTTACATGAGCAGTAAATGTGCGGCTGGGACAGGTGCTTATATTTCTGAGGTCGCCGATAGAGCTGAAATTGATTTGCTTGCGATGAGCGATTTGGCAAGTAAATCAAAATCAAAAAAAGAACTAAACAGCTTCTGTACGGTATTTGCAAAAACAGAAATAATGAAATGGATCTTCGATGAAATACCTATCGAAGATATTGCAAGAGGAATATATATATCCGTAGCTGGAAGAATAAAAAAAATACCAACAGATGATAATTTACCAATATTTCTTATCGGAGGTGTTGTAAAATATCACCATTATATGAAAATTATTCTGGAAGAAAAACTGCAAACAAAAATAATAGTACCACAAAATCCGCAAATAATTAATGCGTTCGGTGCTGCATATATTGCTAAAATAAATAATTAAAAAATATCAAAAACAGAACGGTATATAAACGAGTAAAATCGCTTGAAGCAACAAAAAAAAATAAATCAGTTTATGTTTTTTAAAATATTAATTCTAAATTCGCAGTTTTATTTTTAATTAAAAATCAAACTGAGTGAACATGGAAAATTTTAAGAAGATAAATATTATCAGTGGATGGGCTGTTTTTTTTATAGCAGCAATAACGTATTTTTTAACAGTAGAACCAACGGCAAGCTTCTGGGATTGTGGCGAATTTATAACAACTTCGCACAAATTAGAAGTCGGTCATCCGCCAGGAGCACCTTTATTTATGCTACTTGGTCGTTTCTTTTCTCTTTTCTCTTTTGGCGATTTAACTCGTGTTGCACTTATGATTAATGCCGTCTCTGTTCTGGCAAGTGCATTTACAATATTATTTCTTTTTTGGAGTATAACACACATTGCCAAACGAATAATTGCCGACAACGGAACAATTTCCAATTCACAACTTATTACAATAATCGCTAGCGGTGCAGTTGGTGCGCTTGTTTATACTTTTTCAGATTCATTCTGGTTCTCGGCTGTCGAAGGTGAAGTTTATGCAACATCATCGCTTTTTACAGCAATCGTATTCTGGGCAATACTTAAATGGGAAAACGAAGCAGAACAAAAATATGCAAACCGTTGGCTAATTCTTATAGCCTATCTTATGGGATTATCAATAGGTATTCATTTACTAAACCTTCTCGCCATACCCGCAATAGGATTTGTATATTATTTCAAAAAATATAAAACATCAAGAGCTGGAATAATCAAAACTGCAATAATATCTCTTGCACTTCTTATATTCGTTATGTACGGAATAATACAAGGGTCGGTAATACTCGGCGCATGGTTCGAGAGAGTCTTTACAAATCTTTTTGGTGCACCTTATAATACTGGATTTATTTTTTATTTATTATTACTCTTCGGAGGTCTAATTTTTGGAATTTATTATACTTTGAAAACAAATAAAGTAGCACTAAATACTGTTTTTACTGGACTACTTGTTTTATTGATTGGTTACTCTTCATTTGCCACAATTATTATACGTTCAAAAGCAGATACGCCAATGAACCAAAATAAACCAGATAATTTATTTTTGCTTATATCATATCTAAACCGCGAACAATACGGAGACCGTCCTCTTTTTCATGGACAATATTTCAACGCTCCACTAAATCGAGAAAATCCTTACGAAAAAATCAAAGCAAATTATACACAAAAAGATGATAAATATAAAATTGTTGACCACAAAATAGGACGAAATTATATTCCAGAATATACAACAATCTTCCCGCGAATGTACAGCGACCAAGAAAGTCCAAACCATGTACGCGGTTATCAATACTGGACAGGAACAAATGATAAAGATTTTTATTATCCCAAAAAAAACGAAGAAACAGGAGAATTTATTACAAACAGAAACGGCGATTTGGTTTACGATAAATATAATCCTAAACGTCCACCTTCTTTTGCAGAAAATTTGAGATTCTTCTTCTCGTATCAATTAAATTTTATGTATTTTAGATATTTTATGTGGAACTTCGCTGGAAAACAAAACGATATTCAGGGACACGGAAACGTAAAAGATGGTAACTGGATTAGTGGCATAAAATTCATAGACGAATGGAGACTTGGAAATCAAGACAAAGTAACAACAGCAATGGAAAACAATAAAGCAAAAAATAAATATTATTTCCTTCCGCTTATTCTTGGAATTATTGGAATGATGTATATGTTAAATTCAAATAATACTGGTAAAAATTATTTTTGGATAATTCTATTGTTTTTCTTTTTTACTGGAGTAGCAATTGTGTTATATCTTAATCAACCACCGCAACAACCACGAGAACGAGATTATGCTTATGCGGCATCTTTTTATGTTTTTTCTTTTTTTATTGGTTTCGGTGTTGCAGGAATATACAAATTCTTTAAGAAATATACATCGCAAATAATAAGTGCAGGGCTTGCCTTTGGACTCGCACTTGGAGTCCCAGCTCTTATGGCCGCACAAAATTGGGACGACCACGACCGCTCAAACAGATACACAGCAAGCGATTATGCTAAAAACTATCTAAGCTCATGCGAAAAAAATGCTGTAATTTTTACAAACGGTGATAACGATACATTCCCACTTTGGTACATTCAGGAAGTAGAAGAGTTCAGAACAGATATAAGAGTTATAAATTTAAGCTACTTCAATACTGACTGGTATATTAATCAAATGATTAAAAAAGCATACGAATCAGAACCACTACCGTTTGCGCTAACACCAGATAAATACGAACCAGGAAAAAGAGATATTATTTACAAATCCGAAAATCCAAGTTTATATATAAACGAAAAATATAATGGAAGTAAATATAAATTGGAACAAAAGTACAAAAAATTGTATGATACCATGTTTACGGTTCTCGAAAGTTCTAATTTTAAAGATATTTTTTCAGATGAATATAAACAATTAAAAAAAGGACACACAGAAATTAAACCTATGCAGTTTCTTAAATTTATAGGTAAATTATCAGATGTAAAAACAGTTAAAAAAGCTGGATTGAATTATAATATTGCAAGTATGGAAAGTATTTTTAAACAAACAAAAGAGCTACTTTCTGAAATATCAAAACAACCATTGCCGATTAAAACATTTATCGAACATATAGGAAGTGATAAAAAAAGTCTTAAAGTTCCGATGCAAGACGGTGAATATGTGAACTATATGCCAACAACAAATATTATAATACCTGTGAACAAACAGGAAATCATAAAAAATAAAGTTGTTGCAGAAAAAGACCAGCATAAAATAGAAGACGCTTTTGTGTGGAACTTTAAAAAGAACCATATCAGAAAAAGTGAAATGATGATTATAGACCTATTGGCATCAAATAACTGGAAACGACCTATTTACTACGCAACAACAGTAGGAAGAAGTCATTATATGAACCTCGAAAATTATTTCCAATTAGAAGGTTTAGCATATAGAATTATTCCTGTAAAAGCTGGAGCTAATGACAATGTTGATGAAGGAAGAGTAAATTCAGATATTCTTTATAGGAATATAATGGAAAAATTTGTTTGGGGTGGCTTAGAGAAAAATCCAGAAAAATTATATCTCGATGAAAATAATCGTCGTTTTATAATGAACTTCAAAAGTAGTTTCAAAAGTCTTGCTGAACAATTAATTGCTGAGAACAAAAATGATAAAGCCGAAAAAGTCCTTGATAAATGTTTTAGTTTGTTTACAAATGAACTAAGTACGTTTAACTATTACGACTTGTTAATGGTAGAAATGTATTACAGCATAGGAAAAAATGAAAAAGCTGACAGCATTATTGAAATCACTGCGAACAATTTTAACGAAGATATGGAATATTATTTTTCGTTAGACAAAAAACTACTACCCGGATTAACAGACGATTTTGGCAGAACATTGATGCTTATACAGGAGACCATAAAAATACTAAAAATAAACCAAAAAAATGATCTAAGTAACAAACTTATTTTATCTTATAGAAACCAGATTGAAACAAAATTTCAATACAATTCTATTCTAAGCCAATTAACGAGCCAGCAAGAACAAAACAGATGGTTTACAAATTTACCAGAATACGAGCAACGACTAATTTCATTTTATATGACTCTTGAATCGTTTATAGAAACACAACCACCACCGAGAAAAGAAAATCAAACACAAGAAGAAAAAGAAACACCACAAGAGAATAAATAAAAGTTAACTTCTGAAATAATCTAAACAAAAAGTCTTGTGTTCTTTGATATTCCTACTCGGAATACAAAAGAATACAGGGGCTTTTTTTACGACTTGTAAAAATTGTAATAATGAAAAATAAAATAATATTAACAAATATTAACAAATATTAACAAATATTATAATATTCTCATAAAATATTCGTTTCTATCGTAACATGACCTTTTAGGTTTTTAAATAAACATAAAAAACGAATAAAATATGAAAATAAAAAGACCAAGATACCGTAAAATATCAGACCTTTTAATTCATCCACCCAAAATAATTAAGAGTGTAATGAATGAAGTTGTCTGGAAAATAAATACTTCCCTTAAAACTGTTTATCTTACTTTTGATGATGGACCTATTCCTGAAATGACAGAGAGGATATTACAGGTTTTGGATTTTTTTGATGCAAAAGCGACATTTTTTTGTGTAGGTGAGAATGTTAAAAAATATCCAAATATATATGAAAAAATATTAAAGAAAGGTCATATAACAGGCAATCATACATATTCGCATTTAAGCGGTATGCGAACAAGTACACCTGAATATCTTAACGATATAGACAAAGCAACACAATATATAAAATCTGATTTATTCCGCCCCCCGCATGGGCGAATGAAATTTTCGCAACAATGTGCAGTACAAAAAAAATATAAAGTTGTATTGTGGGATGTTTTATCTTACGATTTTTCTTATAATATATCAAAGAAAGAATGTTACAGCAATGTTAAACATTTTACGCGTCCCGGTTCGATTGTTGTCTTTCATGACAACGTAAAAGCAGAAAAAAATATGTTCTATTCATTGTCTAATACACTCGTATATTTTTCCGAAAAAGGATATAAATTTAAAGCACTTACACCAGATATATTTAATAAAATATTATCAAAAAAACAAACTGTAAATAGAAAAAGACTTAGACTTGCAAATTTTATATAAAATAATCCAGATTGTAATAATCTGGATTATAATAAAAAAGCATTACTCGTTTATGACTATCTATTATTTTGTATCGACTTTTAAATCAATCTCTTCAAGAGTTTGTTTTGTGATTTTGCTTTTTTCCTGTTCTTCGTTATTTGTAATATTTTTATCACTTTCTAAATCAACTTTTTCTACGACTTCGCTTTTTTCTACCTTTGCAACATCTGCAATATTGGCTCCGTCTTTTAGATTAATAAGTTTTACTCCTTGCGTTGCGCGTCCTGCGATTCTGATATTGTTTACATTTAATCTGATTATAATTCCAGATTTGTTTACTATCATAAGGTCATCGCCGTCTGTTACATTTTTCAATGCTATTAGTTCTCCTGTTTTAGGTGTTATGTTTATTGTTTTAACACCTTTTCCACCTCTTCTTGCAATCCTGTAATCGTTAAGCGAAGAGCGTTTTCCGTATCCGTTTTCCGAAACAACCAATACACTTTGTCCGTTGTTTGCCTCAACACAAATCATTCCTATTACTTCGTCATTATTTTTATCTATTCTTATTCCTCTAACACCCGATGCCGTTCTGCCCATTGTTCTAACATCTGTTTCTTTAAAACGAACAGCTTTACCTTTTCTTGCGGCAAGCATAATATCATTATTTCCGTTTGTCAATTTAGCCGAAATTAATGTATCTCCTTCTCGTATAGAAATAGCAATAATTCCGTTTTGTCTTGGTCGCGAGAACGCTTCAAGTTTTGTTTTTTTAACAACTCCGTTCTTAGTCGCAAAAACAATATTCTTATTATCAAGATATTCTTTATCTGTTAGCGTTGTAACTTTCATGTATGCTTTCAGATTGTCTGTTGGCTCAATATTTATCAAATTTTGAATTGCCCTACCTTTTGACATCTTGCTTCCCTCAGGAAGTTCATAAACTTTAAGCCAAAAGCATTTTCCTTTTTCGGTAAAGAAAAGTAATGTATTGTGCATCGTAGCAACATACATGTGTCTTACAAAATCTTTATCGCGCGTAGCACTACCTTTCGAACCTCGTCCTCCACGGTTTTGGATTTTAAATTCTTTGAGTGCCGTTCTTTTCATATATCCAAGATTAGAGATTGTTATAACAACTTCATCGTCGGCATAAAAATCTTCTGGATTAAACTCGGCAGATGAATATATAATCTCTGTTCTACGTTTGTCGTAAAATTTTTCTTTTACTTCAAGCAGTTCCTCTTTTATGATTTGTTTTTGCATTTCTTTACTTGCGAGTATTGCTTTCAAGTTTTCTATTATTTTTTGAAGCTCTACATACTCTGTTCTTATTTTATCCATCTCTAATCCAGTGAGTTTTTGCAATTTCATATCAAGTATTGCCTGTACCTGAATTGTCGATAAAGAGAAAGTATTTATCAATCCGCTGCGTGCTTCCGATGTTGTCTTTGAAGCCCTTACTAATGCTATTATTTTATTAAGTTTGTCCAAAGCAATAATCAATCCGCTCAGAATATGCGCTCTCTCTTCTGCTTTTTTTAGTTCAAATATTGTTCGTCTATATACGACATCGTATCTATGCTCAACAAAATATGTTATTAATTCTTTTAGATTCAATAATACTGGACGACCTTTTACGAGAGCAATATTATTTACGCTAAATGAAGTTTGCAGCGCCGTAAACTTATAAAGTTTATTTAATACGACATTTGCAATTGCATCTTTTTTTAGAATAAAAACAATACGCATTCCGTTTTTATCTGATTCATCGTTAGCATAAACAATACCTTCAATTTTTTTATGGTTTACAAGGTCTCCTACTTTTGATATTAAATCTGCTTTATTTACTTGGTAAGGAATTTCAGTAACTATTATTTTTTCGCGTCCTGATGCATTTGTTTCAATATGCGATTTTGCTCTCATCAATACTCTTCCTCTTCCAGTGTTATATGCATCTTTTACACCTTGATATCCGTATATAGATGCGCCTGTAGGGAAATCAGGAGCTTTAATAATTTTTATAAGTTCTTCGATTTCGATGTCTTTATTTTCGATATATTCAATTATTGCATCAATTGTATCGTTTAAGTTGTGTGGTGGCATATTTGTTGCCATACCTACTGCAATTCCAGATGCTCCGTTTATAAGTAAGTTCGGAATGCGTGTTGGCAATACGGTTGGTTCTTCGAGTGTGTCATCAAAATTTAGTTGGAAATCAACTGTTTCTTTATCAATATCTGTAAGTGTTGATTCTGCTATTTTTTCAAATTTAGCTTCTGTATATCTCATCGCTGCTGGTGGGTCTCCGTCTACTGAACCAAAATTACCTTGACCGTTTACCAAAGGATATCTTAATGACCATTCTTGTGCCATTCTTACCATAGTTAAATAAACAGAACTATCTCCGTGTGGGTGATATTTACCAAGCACTTCTCCTACTATCCTTGCCGATTTTTTATGCGATTTTTTATGATACAAACTTAACTCTTTCATACCAAATAATACTCTCCTGTGAACTGGTTTCATGCCATCGCGCACATCAGGCAGCGCACGCGAAACAATAACTGACATTGAATAATCAATATATGCAGTTTTCATTTCGTTTTCAATATTCACAGGTATAATTCTTGACTTTTCTTCCATAGATTACTTTAATTAAAAAAACATGCAAATATAAGATAAAATTGTTAATTATTAATACATTTTTTAATTTTGTTGTTTTTTTACAATGTAATTTAAAATTTGTTATTTAACAAATAATTATGGTTTCCAGTTTTATTAATATCCAATTTATAATATGAATGTAAGAATAGAAAAAACGTGGCGTTCTGTTTTGCATGATGAGTTTGAGAAGTCTTATTTTGCGGAGCTTGTAAGTTTTATAAAAAAAGAATATTCACAAAATATAATATATCCTCCAGCGCGAGATATTTTTAGTGCTTTTGATTTATGTCCTTTTGATAAAGTAAAAGTTGTTATACTTGGTCAAGACCCATATCATGGTAAAGGTCAGGCACATGGTTTATGTTTTTCAGTAAGAGAAAATATAAAATCTCCTCCTTCGCTTGTTAATATTTTTAAAGAAATAAAATCTGATATAGGAATAGATTTTCCTGAGAATGGAAATCTTGAGCGTTGGGCTGAGCAGGGAGTTTTACTTATGAATGCGACTTTAACAGTACGTGCAAAACAAGCTGGTTCTCATCAAAGAAAAGGCTGGGAAACGTTTACCGATTCAGTTATTAAAAAAATATCAGAAAGTAAAAAAGACATTGTATTTTTGTTGTGGGGCGCTTATGCTCAGAAAAAAGGCAAAATAATTGATAAAAATAAACATTATGTATTGCAGTCGCCACATCCTTCACCGTTTTCTGTGTATAGAGGTTTCTTCGGAAATAGGCATTTTAGTAAAACAAACATATTTCTAAAAGAAAAAGGAAAAAAAGAAATTATATGGTAAAGATTGAATTATGAGATAAATAATACATCAAAAACATAACATATTTGATTATCAATATGTTATGTTTTAAAACCATTAAAACTCACTTATTTTCAAAATAGTAATTCCTTGATTTCTATCACTTAAATATTTTGATACGTTTGCCCTAAATATGTTTTTTAAATTATTCCATGTTTTTCAATTTTTCCTCATTTTTCTCTATTTGTTCTTTCAAATCTTCTCTTCCTTTATCATCTAATGCATCACAATCAAGCAGTAGTTTTTGATTTTCTAATCCAGCTTCTACTTTACCTTTTTTATCATCTTTGTATTTCTCTTTCATTTCTTTATCCAAAGCTTCTATCTCTTTCCACATTGTCTTTATTTTTGTTTTCAACTCTTTCTTCTTTGCGGCATCATCAGTTTCTTTGCGTTCTTTTTCAAGTTTTATCATTTCACACCACATATCAGCTACTTTTGAATCTGTTCCTCCACCGCAAGATGTTGTAAACAATAATCCAGTAATTGCAAATACAATAAACAATTTTGTTAATCTCATAATTCAATTTATTAATGTTAATTTTTTTTGTTTCAATAATTGTTAGTTTTATTTATTTTACAAAAAAAACAAAAATATTTAATAAAAAACAGTGTTTGCAAAAAAAAATATTAATTTTGTTGATAAATTTGGTAAAAATGAGTAAATTAGAATTATGAATACAAAAAATCTGCAAAAAATTTACGAAAGTAAAAACTCAATTATATACAAAGGAAAATATAAAAATTTCGATAAAGACGTTATTATCAAAGTTTTGAATGCAGAGTATCCATCGGAAAAACAAATAATCGGTTTTAATAATGAATATGAATTTACGAAAGACCTAAATATTTCTGGAGTAAGAAAAGTTATAAATATAGATGAAATAAACGGCAAAAACATTTTGGTTTTAGAATATTTTAAAGGAAAAACTGTAAGAAAAGCTCTTAATAAGTTGGTTAATATTGAAAATATTTTAAAAATAGCAATAAATATTACGCAAACACTTGGACATATTCATCAACAAAATATTATTCACAAAGATATTAATTCAAATAATATTTTGATTAACAAAAAAAACGAAATTAATATTATTGATTTCGGACTTGCAGGAAGATACACTCTTAAAACTCAAAACTTGTCGAACCCAGAACGCCTTGAAGGAACACTTGCATATATCTCGCCAGAACAAACAGGACGCATGAACAGAAGTATTGATTATAGAACAGACTTATATTCTTTGGGTGTTGTTTTATATGAAATGTTTACAAAAAAATTGCCTTTCCAGGAAACAGATGACATGGATTTAGTCCATTCTCATATCGCAAAAATGCCTATTGAACCAGATAAAATTAACGCAAATATTCCGAAATTTTTATCTAATATTATTTTAAAATTGCTATCTAAAAATGCAGAAGACAGATACCAATCTGCATTCGGTTTAAAGCATGACCTTAAACAACTTATAAACCAGCAAGGTTTTAAAAACATTGAAGGTCGCAAGCTCGGTGAAAAAGATTTCTCTGGCAAACTCACAATTCCTGAAAAATTATATGGTCGTGAAAATGAGATAAAACAATTATATAAAATTTATGAAAAAGTAAGTAACGGAAATAAAGAATTATTATTACTCTCTGGATACTCAGGAGTTGGAAAATCTGCACTTATTCACGAAATTCATAAACCTTTAAGCAAAAAAGCTGGATTTTATATAGAAGGTAAATTTGACCTACTTCAAAAAAATATTCCATATCGTGCTGTTATTTTGGCATTTACAGATTTTGTAAATCTAATTCTAAAAGAAGACGACGAAAAATTAAATTATTGGAAAAATTTAATTCAAAAATCTGTTGGAAATATTGGTGCTGTTTTAACAAATTTAATCCCAGAATTAGAACTTATAATTGGCAAACAACCAGAGATTCCAAAACTTGACGGGAAAGAAGCACAAAACAGATTTAATTATGTCTGGAGCAATTTTATAAAAGCTATATCTGCTGCCAAACATCCGCTTGTAATTTTTATTGACGATTTACAATGGGCTGATGGCTCGTCTGTCGAACTTCTGAAAAACTTGCTGGTCGACCCAGAAATAAAATATTTGTTCTGTATAATTGCATATCGGAACAATGAAATAAATACTGTTGTTTTACATGAATTTGAAAATTTAAAAAATCTATATATTTCAAAGATTAAATTGGAAAATATAGAACAGACAGATGTAAACAATTTGGTAAAAGATAGTCTTGCAAACACAAAATCTGAAGATATAAAAAAATTGTCAGATTTGATATATTCAAAAACTTTTGGCAACGCATTTTTTACTATCCAATTTTTTAAAAACCTTTACGAAGAAGAGCTACTGAAATTTGATTTTATTAAAAATAAATGGAAATGGAACATAACAGAAATAAAAAAACAAAATATCACTGATAACGTCATCGAGCTGATGATAAATAAAGTTCGTAAACTTCCAAAGGCGACCCTTGATATTTTAAAAATAGCTGCATGTATTGGTAATCGTTTCCACCTGAAAATATTATCTGTTATTTACAAAAAAAATAAACAAATATGTAAAAATGATTTGGAAACAGCAATCATCGAAAATATTATAATACCGCTTGATAACCAGAACTATAAATTCGCACACGACCGCATACAACAAGCCGTTTACTTCACTATTCCAGATAGTAAAAAAAATAATTTCCATTTGCAAACAGGTAAACTACTGTTAAAATTCCTTGATAAAGAAAGCCAGACAAAACAAATTTTTAATATTGTTAATCAACTTAACTACGGCATTAGTTTAATGAAAAATCATGAAAGACAACAACTCTCGGAATTAAATTTAAAAGCCACAATGAAAGCAAAACAATCATCTGCATATTTACCAGCTTATGATTATTTGAAAATTGCTAACGATTTATTGGAAAAAAACTCATGGCAGACTAACTATAATTTTACTCTAAATATTTATAATGAACTTGCAGAGCTATCGTACTTAAATGGAAAATACAGTAAAACAGAGTTCTATACAAAAAAGATAAATAAAAATGTAAGCAATATTTTAGATAAAGTAAATTCTTATTGTTCGTTAATAAATGCTTACAGAGCTCAATCAATGTTTACAGAATCAATACAAACAGGTTTTAAAATATTGTCTAAATTTGGAATTAATTTTCCTAAAAAACCATCGCAATTACATATAATTTTTAATTTTATTAAGACTTCAATTTTGTTAAATATTTTTGGAATTGACAAATTCAAAAATTTGCCAATGATGAGTAACGAACATGTAAAAGCACAAATTAAATTGATAGATGTTATTGGCACTTCTGCTTATATTTCAAATAAAAAATTAGTCCCTTTGTTTATTACAAATGTAATTTCCTTAATTATTAAGTACGGACACAATTTGAGTTCGCCTTACTTTATTTCTGGTTACGGTATTATGATGATGACATTAAATAAGACAGAGCAGGCTTATAAATTTGGAAAAATTGCAATTCATTTACAGAAAAAATATAATATAAATCAAATAAAGTGCAGTGCTAATTATGTAAATATTTGTTTTATAAAAATTTGGAAAACAAAACTATCAGAAATAATACGCAGTCTTGTTAAAAATTACAAAGTAGGTCTTGAAGTTGGCGATTCTGAATTTGCAAGTTACAGCCTAATATATTCACATTACTATTCGTTGTTTGCCAAAACAAGGCTACATAAATTAAAAAATAAAATCGATAATGATTTAATACAAATACATAGATTAAATCAAAAAAAATCATCAGTAACTCATTCAATTTTATTGCAAATTACATCTGATTTGTTAAATAATTATTATAATAATATACATTCTTTTACTGGAAAATATTTTGATAACAAAGGAATAAATGATTTTATTAAAGAAAAAGATATAACTGGTTTGGTACAGTTCTATATATCAAAATCTTTTATACTATTCGTTTTCAATTATATAGAAAAAATGGAAGCAGTACTTGATAAACTTGAAGAATATAAAGCTGGAATTATGATTACTTATTTTTATGCTCTTGCAAATTTTTATACGTCTTTATGTTCGCTTGCAATTTTTGAGAATAAAAATAAATCTGGACAAAAAGAAATTTTAAAAAAAGTTTCAGAAAATCAAAAACAAATGAAAATATGGGCAAAACATTGTCCCGAAAATTTTCAAAATAAGTACGACATTGTAGAAGCAGAAAAATTTCGGATTCTTGGGAAAAAAGAACTTGCCGAAAGTTTTTACGGCAAAGCAATAAAAGGAGCAAATAAAAATAATTTTCTATGTGAGGAAGCTATAAGCTGGGAAGCTGCTGGACGTTTTTATTTACAAGAAGATAATGAAATACTTGCAAAAATGTATTTTCAAAATGCTTACAAAACTTATAAAATTTGGGGGGCAACAGCAAAATTAAAACAATTGGAAAATAAATACCCTCAATTTATTTTTGAAAAGCAAACTTCTGGCTCAATTATAAGCACAGACAGAGACAGTACAATTATTTCAGATTCAAAAACAATAATAAGAGAAAGTGCATCGCTTTTTGATATGACAAGCATAGTAAAAGCAAGCCATTCGCTTTCGGGTGAGGTAAAATTGGAAAAACTTCTAAAAACAATGTTGATGCTAATAATGGAAAATGCTGGAGCTGACTATGCAGTAATTATCAGGAACGAAAACGAAAAATTTTTAATCGAAGCAAAAGGCAAATACGGTTCAGAAAACATAGAACTTTTACAATCAAAAAGTTTGGAAAAAACAGAAGCCGTAGCTTTAAATATTGTTAAATATGTTATTCGCACACATAAATTTCTTGTCATAGACAACGCTCTATCCGATAAAAAATATTTCAATAATGAATATATTCAAAAAAATAAAGTTAAATCTGTTTTTTGTTATCCAGTAATACATAAAAACAAACTTGTTGCAGTTTTGTATCTCGAAAACAATTTAAGTACACACGTTTTTACGCCGTCACGCATCGAGACAATAAATATTTTATCATCACAAATTGCCGTTTCAATAGAAAATGCTTTGTTATACAAAAATCTGGAAGTAAAAGTAAAACAGAGAACAAAAGAATTAAATCAAACAAACGATAAACTGCAAATTATTATAAAACAAGTTTCAAAACAAAAAGAAGAATTAGAAGAAAATCATCAACATATTACAGGCAGTATAAATTATGCAAGTCGTATTCAAGGTGCAATGCTTCCAAGGGAAGACCTTTTTAAACAATATTTTGCAGAACATTTTATAATGTTCAAACCATTAGATGTTGTAAGTGGCGATTTCTATTGGGCAAAAAAAATAGATAATACGCTTATTTACGCCACCGCTGATTGCACTGGACATGGAGTTCCAGGCGCATTTGTAAGCATGCTTGGGATGTCTCTTCTAAACGAAATTATAGGAAAAAATCAAAATTATGCTGCAAATAAAATATTGGAAGAACTACGAGCAGCTGTAAAAATATCGTTAAAACAAACAGAAAAACAATCATTATCAAAAGACGGAATGGATATTGCGCTATGCGTAATAGACCTTAAAACCAATGAATTACAATTTTCTGGTGCATACAATCCGCTGTATATCATCAGAGACGGTGAACTAATTAACATAAAAGCAGACCGACAACCAATAGGAACTCACGGCAGAGAACACGCTTTTACAAATCACAAAATTCAATTACAAAAAAATGATATACTATATTCATTTTCAGATGGTTACATAGACCAGTTCGGCGGGAAAAATTTCAGAAAATTTATGTCAAAAAAATTTAGAAAACTATTGTTGGATATTCATGATAAACCAATGAACAAACAAAAAATAATTTTGGAAACAGAATTTGACAAATGGAGAGGCAAACAAGAGCAAATTGATGATATTGTTATAATAGGGACGAAAATTTAGAGTGTCTTGTTTAAAAAAATGGAATAAATTTTGAAACCAAATAATAAATAAAAATCGTACTTGATTATCAATATGTTATGTTTTTAAAGCCATTAAAATTCATTATTTTGAAAATAGTAATTTCTTGATTTTCAGTACTTAAATATTAAGCAAAATAAAAAAGATAATATGAAAAAAGAACTACAAAACAGAGACTATTTAAAAACATTGTTTGCTATGAAAGAGAGAATACAGCAAGCACAACACCGCAGTTATAGTGCTGTAAACTCTGAAATGATTTTAGCTTATTTGGATATTGGCAAAACAATTTCCTCGAAAACAAAAACAGGATGGGGAACTTCTGTAATAAAAAAACTCTCAAAAGATTTGCAAGCTGAGTTTATTGGAGTAAAAGGTTTTTCGGAAAGAAACCTGCGACTTATGCGTTTTGTATATGAAGAAACAGAAGGAAATGCAATTTGGCAACAGCTTGTTGCCAAATTACACTGGGGACATACAGTAATGATATTCAGCAAGATAAAAAATAAAGAAGAACGACTGTTTTATTTAGAAAAAACAAAAAAGGAGGCTTGGAGCAGAAGTATGCTACAAGAAAAAATTAAAACAAATATTTTTGCACAACATAAAAATTTTCAGAATAATTTTGATAAAGCACTTACAAAACAAGAAGTTGTTAAATATGCTATGCAATTTAAAGACGAATATGATTTGTCTTTTTTGAACCTGCCAGATTACCATTCCGAAAAACAATTGGAAAACGCAATTGTATCAAATATTACAAAAATGTTGGGACAGTTTGGACATGATTTTGCATTTATGGGACAACAATTTAGATTAGAATTAGATGACAAAGAATATTTTGTAGATTTGCTTTTTTACCACAGAAAACTTAAATCAATGATTGCAATTGAATTAAAAATTGATGAGTTTAAACCGCAATACAGCCAACAGCTAAACTGGTATTTGCACCTCTTGGACAAAACTGTAAAATATCCAGAAGACAATCAAAGTATAGGAATATTGTTGTGTAAAACAAAAAGTAAAATAACAGTTGAATATGCTCTTGAAATAGTAAACAAACCAATAGGAGTAGCAACATACAACTACACAGAATTACCAGAATATATTGCCAAAAACTTACCAAATGAAGAACAGTTTAAGCAAATTTTTAGTTATTAGTTTTATATGTTTGCAAAATAGTAATTCCTTGATTTTCATCACTTAAATATTTTGATGAGTTGCCATGTTTAAATTTATATTATGCAAAATAACCTGATTAGTAAATTACGAATTATAAATTATGAATTACGAATTGGTTTACACCAGATAATAAATATTTTACAAAAAACAAATCATAAGTTATTTTTTAACGATTACTTAGTTAAGAAAAGATAAAACAAAAATTAAGAAAAATTAAATATGGAAATTCAAATTGATACAACTAAAACTTCAATATTAGAATATCTGACTTCCCAAAAAACAAATTTTGAACAAGAATATTATATTAACAAAATTGGACTTTTTGGTAGTTTTGCGAGGGATGAGCAATCTGAAAATAGTGATATTGATCTTATTTATGTGCTTGATACAGAAAAGAAAATTACATATTTTAAATTATTTGAATTACAACAAATACTTGAAGAATATTTTAAAAGAAAAGTCGAGCTCATTAATTATAAATATATAAATCCAATAATAAAATACAAATCTTTAAACGATATTATCTATGTATAATGACAAAAACTTAATATACGTATTGACAATTCTCGAAGCAATTGAAAAAATTCAGATATATACAAAAAAATTTTCAAATGCACATGATTTTTGGTCTTCCGACAATCAATTATATTTTAATGCAAGCTCAAACTTGTTACTTGCCATAGGAGAAGAAACGAAAAAAATAAACGAGAAACTAAAAGAAGAATTTTCTAATATCAAATGGCGTGCAATTAAAGAATTAAGAAACAGATTAGCACATGATTATAGAGGTTCAGACCATGATATACTATGGCAAATAATACAAAAAGAATTAGACCCTTTAAGACAAACATTAATAAAAATGCTTGATTTAATAGAATACGAAGATGAGATGATATTATCTGCCCTAAATTCTGACTATTACAAGCATCTTAAATACCTAAAAAAAGAAGAATAAGATTATACGATAAAATAATTTAACTTTGCCAATAGTATTTATTAGTTTGTTCTTAATAAAAATTCAAATAAATGACAAAAAAAGAAATAAAATCTCTTTGGAAAACAGAACATAAAGAATATTCTAAACATGAAATAGGTTCTGGAGTTCAAAATTTTGTGAATGAAATATTAATGTCAAATGATTTTTTTAATCTAAAAAAAGGGAAATTATCAGTTCATGAAAATGACAGAAAAAATGAATTTTTGTTAGAAAAAACAAAAAAACAAAAACGAGCTGATATAATTATTTATATTGATAATGAAATTATTATTCCTGTTGAAGTAGAAAAATACAAAAATATAAATGCTGGTCGCCAACAAATTTTTAACTATCAAAAGGTCTGGAATAAAAAATATGGAATATTAACAGACGGATATACATGGATTTTTTATAACAATAAAATAGAAATCAAAACATTTACACTTGATTTTATTATTGAAAAAACAGAATTATTTTTGCTATTTTGGGAAGAATATACACAAGTAGAAAATTATTATCTTCATTTTTTCGAATTATCAACAGAAACAAAAAAACAAGAACAAATTATAGATATTGATCAAAATAGAAAAGATTTTTTTGATGATATAACAAAATTAATAGACAGTTTTGCGAAAAAATTAAATCTAAAAGGATATTTTAAAGAACTACCAGAAATAGAAAAAGAAAAAAAATCAATTGAAATTACTTATGCTTATTTTATTCAATTTATACTTTATAAAACTCTCGCAGATAACGATTTTGAGAACTTTGGTAATGATTTTAAACAACGTCTGAACAGAATTACAAATAATCTAAAAAATAAAACATACGGAGATATACTTTCTGTAATAAAATCTATAAGTATAATAATTTCCAAAAACATCTATAAACCATTTGTCAAAGAACAAGAAATTATAAATAATACGCTTGAAGAACTTTTAATAAAAGCACAAAACGACATAAAAGATATTTCCGTCTGGTTAGATATTTTTGTATTTATAAAAAGATATAATTTTGCAAATGTTCAAAATGAAATTTTTGGATATATATATGAAAATTATTTAAAACAACTATATGAAAAACAGAACAAGGGACAATATTTTACTCCACCAGAAGTAGTTGATTTTATGTTGGAAGAAGTTGGATATTCAAAAGAAAAACTTGTAAAAAAAAAAAATAATGAAATATCAATAATCGACCCCTCCTGTGGTAGCGGAACATTTCTTTACAGTGCTGTAAGAAATATAATAAAAAGCAAAAAAAGTAATCAAAATCTTTCAAATTTAATTTCTAATAACGTTTTTGGTCTTGATATAGAAGAATTTCCGCTATATTTGGCAGAAATGAGTATTATAATGCGAATATTACCGCTGATAATTAAGCAAAAATATAATAATCCTATTGACAAAAAAATTAAAATATTTAAGACAAAAGACAGTATTTCTGAGTTTCAAAATGTAGCACTCAAAAATACATTAACTGATATAAAACAAGAATATGAAAAGAATAAACAACAACTAAATATATTTACAAAAGAATTAAATCTTGATTATACAAGCTATATCAGAGATGAAGAAGAATTAAAAGGTATGAAAAACAGTTTGGAAAATCAAGCAGAGCAAAAAATAGACAGAACACGTTTTGATTTTGTAATAGGAAATCCTCCGTATATCGGTTATAATCAATGTGCAAGACTAGATGTTCAATTTTTCGTTTGGCTACGTGAAAAAAAAGTGAAATTAAATAATGTTTATGGCGTAAATTTACACAGCATTCCAAACCGACCAAAACGTTACCGTCCAAATCCAAATTTATACGCATTTTTTACTGCACTCGGTATTGCTTTGCTAAAAGATAAAGGACAGTTTGCTTATATTATTCCTCAAACTTTACTTTTTGCTGGCGATTTAGATACTTTGCGTTATCATATATCAAAATTTGTAACAATTCGTAAAATAATTATTTCTAAAAGTAATATGTTTATTGACAGGGGGTTAAAACAGAACAAAGTTGTTGCAACTTCAAGTCTAATGCTATTTATTGAAAAAATACCACCTGCAAAATTACATAAAGTTGAAATAATTTATTACAAACCAAACAATGATGATGTAAAAACAGTTATAAAAAATCTGAAAAATAATAAGAATACTATTAAAAATAAAATACTTCAAAATAAACTTTTAAAAAATACAACAAGCTGGAATTTTATAATTCATCCAGCAAATGAAATTAAATTTTTGATGAATTATAAAAGAAAATTTGAAGACATATCTATATATTACTTACATGAATTAGCGAAAATTAAATTTGCTTCAAGTTTTTATTTTGATAGCGGATATGGAATTGACGAACAACAAAAATTAAAAGACAAACCGAATACAGAATACTATTTTTTTCCGAAACTTCCTACAAAAAATTATACAATAACAGAAAATCGTGGTTTTTGGAAAAATGAACGAAAAAATAAAGAAGATATACAATTTATTAAATTAAGACAAGCAAATCAAAAATACAATTTATTAGACAGCACTTATAAAATACTTTGGTCATACAGTAATCCTAAGCGATTTTATTTCACAGACAAAAAAGTAATTTGGCCTCGCAATCAAATAAATGCAATTGGTTCAGAAAACTTAAACGAAATTTACTACTTATTTGCAATATTAAATTCATCAATAACAGATTTTGTTTTAAAAAGACTTTTAAAATCAGAACATGAAAAAAATTTGCAAATTTCTACAAGGTCAGTTAAAGAATTTATTAAATTACCCAAAATAACTGATTTTAATAAAAATATAAAGGAAAAAATAATCAAACTTGCAGAAGAATTTATTAAAATAGAAAGTCTCAAACTTACTGATTTTATCAATTTAGATAATTTTATTATACAAAAATTTGATAATGTTTTTATAAAAGACAAGCAACTGATAATAATAAAAAATGAAAAGGAATATAATTTTTTAATACTGGATAAGTATGATATAATTGCAGAACAAGTAAAACAAATAAAAACACTTTCTGATTTAAAGAAATTACAAATAATTGATTACAAGCAACAAACAAAAATTAAAAAAAATATTGATAACTTGGTGTTTGCACTTTATTTTAACATAAAAGATAATAAAAATTTAATTGAAAATATAAAAAAACACAAAACTAACAAGCTATTTTAATGATTATAATGTTGCCATATCGTTTTCTTTCAATTTCACAACGTAGATTATTTCATAGGAATTGCAGAGTGTCCTATTCAACTATAAACTTGTAACCAAAACAAACAAATATTAATTTTAAAAACTAAAAAAATGAAAAATAATCTTTTATTTGTATTTATATTATTTATAATATTTTTTTTAACAGCATGTCCGAATCCTCAATCATATCCTGAAGAACCGAATATTACATTTAAAAAAATTATAATTACAAACATTTCAGATTTGCTTGGGAATCAGGAAAAAAATTGTAGGATAGTATTTTCAATTATAGACGGTGACGGTAATATTGGAATAAAAGACAGCGATACAACAGGTATATTTGACCCCACGGATTCTCTTAATATATATCGGAACGATTTATATTTTAATTTCTATAAAATAGATAATGGACAAACAATTCTTGTTTATGATTCAATCGGTGCCAGAACGCCGTATATTGAACCACAAGGACAAAATAAAACTATAAAAGCAGATATTATGTTTGATTATACGATAGGATATACAGAAGAAGGAGTTTTGAAATATGACAGTGTAATGTTTGAATTTTTTATGTTTGACAGATTACAAAATAGGAGTAATACCGAAACAACACCTACATTAAAAATAGATACGATAGGTGAATTTAATCTATAAATAAATCAAACAGAAAATGAATATTATTATATTTACTGACGGAGCATCGCGCGGAAATCCCGGACCAGGAGGATATGGTGTTTTATTAAAATCAGGAAAATACAGAAGAGAACTCTCACAAGGTTACCGTCTTACAACAAATAATAGGATGGAGTTGCTTGCAGTAATTATTGGTTTAGAGACATTAAAAATTTCAAATAGCAATGTTAAAATATATTCTGATTCCAGATATGTTGTTGATTCTGTAGAAAAAGGATGGGTATTTAAATGGGAAAAAAAATTATATAAAAATAAAAAAAATATTGATTTGTGGAAAAGATTTCTTAAAATATACAGAGAACATAAGGTCGAGATGCAATGGATAAAAGCACATGCAAATATTCCAGAAAACGAAATATGCGATAGACTTGCCATAAAAGCATCAAAACAAGAAAAATTAATGACAGATGAAGCTTATGAAAAAAGAAAAAACACTATTATTTTAATATAAATAAAATTTATAATTATGAAAAACAGAATAAAATTTATTATCATTTTTATTACCATGTTTTCGGTTCTTTCGGTTTATTCACAACAAATTCCACAAACTTTTAATTATCAGGGCATAGCACACCAAAAAGATGGAAAACCGCTTGTAAACAAGGAAATAATAATTGAGTTTAGTATTTTGAAGGGCATCGCAAATGGCGAGATTGAATATCAGGAAGTACATCACATTACTACAAATGGTTTTGGACTTTTCAATACAGAAGTAGGAAACGGAACAAGTACATTTACTGGAAATACTTTTGATTTTTCGGAAATTGAGTGGAACTCAGACATCTTTTTTCTAAAAACAAGAATTGATTTTGGAGATGAAAATTTTATAAACGGAATGATAGATATTGGGTTCTCAAAATTTCAATCTGTACCTTATTCTTTTTCTTGCCAACGAGCTATTATAGCCGATAGTTTATCTTTACCGATATCTATCAATTTAATTGACCTTGCCGATATAAATATAGATGTTCCTCTTGACAATCAGGTAATTGCATGGGACGCTGATAATCTAAAATGGATAGCCACAGACCCAACAGGAGATACAGGAGTATTTCTTAGAACAGACGGCACAGCAGACCTTACAGAAGACTGGACTATAAGTTCTGATAATATTATTCTTACAAATGGTAATATTTTTATTAATTCCGGTAAATTGCAAACAAATGAATTACAATTAAATACAGGAACATCGATTAGTGAAATTTCAACTGATGAAACATTCTCTGGAAACAGTGATAATATTATTGTTACAGAACGTGCAATAAAAACTTATATCAATTCTGAACTTGCATTTATTCCTTGGATAGTTACTGATTTGTATATATATAACGATGATACAAAAAACATAGGTATTGGAACAGAAACACCAGAACATAAATTTCATGTCGAACTTAATATGGCTGAGGGCGTACTTTTTAGCGGAGATTTTGGTGGTTCTATTCCAAGTTTGAATGTTGGTACACGCATGACTTTTTATCCATCAAAAGCTGCATTTAGGGCGGGTAGGATTCAAAATCAAAATGATTTTTGGAACAACGAAAATGTAGGCGATTATTCGGCTGGCTTTGGATACGATACAAAAGCTGACGGTGATTATACTTTCGTCTGTGGAAAAGATAATCAGGCAAATGGAAACTATTCTTTTGCCGGAGGACGAGAAAATATTGCAGCAAATGCCTATTCTTGTTCATTCGGACAAAATAATAATTCGCTAGCTTTATATTCATTTACATGCGGAACAAATAACTCCGCATACGGAATTGCCGCATCTGTTTTTGGAAGCAATAATATTGCATACGGTGATAATTCTTTTGTCTTTGGTTCGCAGTGCATTACAGGTTCAGGACCAGAAAGTGGTGGTGATAACTCTCTTGCCTTTGGCGAATCAGCAATTGCAACAGGAAACTCTTCACTTTCTTTTGGATATCAGACAGAAACAAAAGGATTGTACTCATTGGCAACAGGCGAAAATACTGAAACACGTTCAAGTGCAAGGTCGGCAGCTGTATTCGGAAACTCAACAACTGCATATGGAAACTTCTCTTTGGCTGGAGGTTTTAATACAAAAGCTCGTTCTTATGCAGAAACAGTATTTGGAAAATATAACCATTCAATAGGAAATAACTCTGGAACATGGATAGAAACAGATGTGCTTTTTGCAATAGGAAACGGAACGTCAACAGATGAATCAAATGCTCTTGTTATTCTGAAAAATGGAAATACTGGAATTGGTTTGGGACAATCCACGCCGACATATCTGCTTGAAGTAGGAAACAACGGAGACGGAACAGAAGCTATTGCAAACGCATGGCAAACATTTTCGGATATTAGACTAAAAAAAGATTTTAAAATTATCGAAAGTCCAATTGAAAAATTGAAAATGCTAAATGGTTATTATTATTTTTGGAAAAATGGAGAAGATAAATCAAAACAAATAGGTGTTATTGCACAGGAGGTAGAAAAAGTATTGCCAGAAATAGTTACAGAAAATAAAACAGGATACAAATCAGTTGATTATTCAAAACTTACACCGTTACTTATTGAAGCTGTAAAAGAACAAGAAACAGAAATCGAAAAATTGAGAAAAAAAAACAATAATCTTAATAATAAAATTGAAATTATTGAAAAGAAAATCGAAAACCTTGAAAAATATGTAAAAGCAGCTGCAAATATAAAAATTATAGATAAATAAGAAAAATTTCAAACTTATTCATAATCTATTGTTTGACAGCATAAAAAATAGTTTTTTGCTAAGGAAATCGTTAAAAAATAACTTCCTGATTTGTTTCTTGTAAAATATTTATTACTATGTGTAAACAAATTCGTAATTTGTAATTTATAATTCGTAATTTACTAAATATTAGTCTATAAAATTTAAGTTATTTATCATTTTATTACATACTAATTTATGAAATTATTATTGGTTATTTTTAGTATTTTGTTTGGTATTGAAGTTTTTTCGCAAACAACTTTTACAAATCAGGCTTGTATTAATAAATTTTTGTTATCGCCAGCTTATGCTGGTTTTAACGGAAATATTGAAAGTTTTGTTGGCTATCGTCATCAGTGGACAGGAATTGAAGGTTCGCCCTCTTCGGGACTTGTCAATATAAATTCACCCATAAATAAAAACAGCGGAGTCGGACTTTTGATAAATAATTATCAATCTGGAAATTTTAAAAATTTTACAATTAACCCAGCATTTTCGTATAAAGCAAGGATCACTGAAAAGATGAATATCAGCTTTGGTATAAATTTTTCTGTTATTAACAGACAATTAGAAATATCAAAAGTACGTTCGCAAGGTGCCGACCCTGTTTTGCAGGATCTATCTTCTCTTAAATCAACTGTTTATGATGCTGGTGCAGGATTTTTATTTAATTACAATTTTCTTTTTACTGGTTTTTATGTTTCTAATTTGATTGCAAATGAAGGTAAATATTCAGATACAAATATCAAATATTTAAGAAATAGACAATATGTTTTTCATGCTTCTTATTTGATTAAAATCAATGACTATATATTTGAACCAACAGCAATAGCAGAGTTAAATACAGAAAATACAGAGAACATAATTTATTATGATATTTCGTTGTTGCTCAGATATAAACGTAGGTTTTTTCTATCATTATCTTTTCAAAATAATAATGCTTTTTGTGTTTCAACAGGAGGTGCGTTGAACGACAAAATTATACTAAATTATTCTTACGAATTTGGAATATCTGGTATCGCTGGCACATCAGCTGGAACACACGAACTAACTCTTGGCTTTCTAATTAAAAGAAATCAAACAGAAATTGCAGATGATATTTTCCCTGTAACAGAAGAACATGAATATCAAATAAAAAGCGACCATGAAATTAAAAAATTAAAAAAAGATATAAAGAAAGTTAAGTCTGGATTTAATAAAACAATCAGCAAATATGAAAATAGAATAAAAAAACTTGAAATGAAAAATAGTAATTATTCTATCGACCAGAACAACTTAAACCTGAGCGAGCCGATTGTTCTAAATAATATAAAATTTGCAATGAATAATGATAAATTAATTTCGTCTTCGCATGCCGAGTTGAATAAAATAATTGTCAAAATGCTTACAAATCCTGAAACAAAAATAAAAATATCTATATATACAACTAATTTTGGTTCTGAAATTTTTATGAACGAACTTGCAGAAAAACGTTCAAAGACAATAAAAAATTATCTCGTAGAAAAGGGTGTTCCAGAATCAAGAATATTTATATATACAAAAGGAAATTCAAAAACAGAAAAAATAGAATTACAATACAACAGATGAAATACAAGATAGAAAGTTGTGATTCAATAATATAAAAAATAATATGACAGTAAATATTGATTCAAATTCAGGTTTTTGTTTTGGTGTAGTTTATGCCATACAACGCGCAGAAGAGGAGTTAGATAAAAATAAAAAATTATATTGTCTTGGCGATATTGTGCATAATAATGTTGAAGTTGAGCGACTCAAAAATAAAGGATTAATAACAATTGACAATAAAAAATTTAAGAAATTAAAGAATTGTAAAGTTCTGATAAGGGCGCATGGCGAACCACCAGAGACATATAAAATTGCTTTACAAAACAATATTAAACTAATTGATGCCTCTTGTCCGGTTGTTCTTAAATTGCAAAAAAAAATCAAAAAAAAAGCAAATGAAATACATAAACAAGACGGACAACTTGTTATTTTTGGGAAAAAAGGTCATGCCGAAGTGGTAGGACTTATCGGGCAAACAGACGGCAAGGGAATTGTAATATCTGATATTAATGATTTAGATGAAATTGATTATAAAAAATCAGTTAATATTTTTGCACAAACGACAAAGAGTTTGAAAGTTTATGCCAGAATAAACGAAGAAATAAAAATTAGAATGAAAAAAGCTCAGGGAAGAGATGATATAAATTTTATATCAAATAATAGTATTTGCAGAAAGGTTTCGCATAGAGACATTCAATTAAGAAAATTTGCAAAAGAACATGATATTCTAATATTTGTAAGCGGTAGAAAAAGTTCAAACGGAAAAATGTTGTACAATGTTTGTAAAAAAGAAAACGAAAAAACATTTTTTGTATCTAATATAGAAGAGATTAAAGATAAATGGTTTTCTAAAAATGATAAAATTGGAATTTGCGGAGCCACATCGACTCCGTCTTGGTTGATGAAAAAAATAAAAAATAAAATAATTAAATTAAATAACAAATGCAAATAAACGCATAACAACCAGAGAGATTGAGATACGTTTATTGTTCTTAAAAATTATATGTTTCAAATATTAATTAATAATTTCTACTTCTGTATTTTCAACAGCATTAATCAGCGCTTCTGTTACTATTTGTATATTTTCTTTAAGTCCGTTAAAGATGAGTGTTTTTTCATTAACTTTTAAAATATTAATAGTATTTTTTTGGAGTTTTCCATTTTCGACAGTAAATACTTCATTATGATTAAAAACAGCAGAACGTGGAACTTCCATTGCATTTGCGACTGAAATTTGAGAAAAAACAGCTGTCATATATTCACCCTGAAAAATGTTAGAGCCATTTGTTCCTTTTATTGAAATAAAAACAGAAACAGACTGAGTCTTAGGCTCAACAAAATCTGAAATACGATTTATAATACCAGAATATTTCTCTTTGCCGTTGGCTGAAATAATTTCTACATTATTGCCAGTTTTGAGAAAATGAGCATTTTCTACTTCTACAGGAACTTCGAGTTCCAATTTATCTGTTCTTATCATTTTTGCAATCCTACCGCCTGGGTTTGCTATTGCTCCTGGCTCTGCATAAACCTCCGTAAAACTACCATTGAATGGTGCTTTGATTGAATATTTTGTAAGACGTATTTCTTCGCTTTTTATTGTATAATAATCGCTTAGTATATTCCTGCTTGCAAGGTAGATTTTTTCTTTACTTGATTTTATTTCTGGAAGGTTTGGAATATTTTTAGTAATATCAGTTTTTTCAAAAAAGTCCATCCAAGATTTATAACTACTTTTAAAATCAATCTTGAAATCAGGCAACAAATTTGCGATAGAATTTAAAAATCTACTCTTTCTTGCCTGCAATGCAAGAACAGCTTCTTTATTGTAAATTTTTATTAACAAACTGCCTTTTGAAAAGCTTTGTCCTTTTTTTAGCGATACGTTGCCACGTAAAATCTTTCCCTGAACCTCCGAACTCAAATCAACATAGTTCTGAGATGTTACACGTCCTGTCAATTTTAGCTCGCTGTTTATTTTGTCATATTTAACAACTCTTGTTTTTACATAACGTTTATTTTCTTCTTTTTCAAGTTCTTCAGTTTCTGGTTTCATACTTTTAAGACCGCCCATAGCTACTAGCGATATTGTTATTATTAGCAAAATAACACCAAGTATAATAAATTGTCTTTTTTTCATAATATTATTTTTATTTAAAATTTTTTTGCAAATGTAAAACTATTTGTTGTTTATATGAAATATATTTTTATTTATCAATATGCGATTCTTCCGTTTCCATTTGATTTACTATTTCCATCGTTTTTATGGAAACTGTTGTTAAACAGCTGATTAAATCAATTACTTGTTTTTTGTAATCGGCAAAACGATAAGTATTAAATTTTTCTCTTATTGTTTTGTCCCTTGGCTTTTTTTCTTTGTATTGGTCAAGTATCCAGTCTATTGCACTGCGGTTGCCGAACTTATACTCAAAAGCAATATCTGGAATATTTAAAATACTTGTATTCTCGTCTAATAATATTTCGTTGGTATCTTTGTTGCGCCTTAATTTTACTTTCGGAACTTCTTTTATTTTATCAGCCTCTGTTATTTGTAATTTATACGGCTTTACGCTTTCATAATTTATATGCAAATCCATAAGTTTTTTGCCCCAATTTGTCCACTTCCAAAAATCTTTATAAAATGGCAAACGTGGAAATTCACGTTTAAGGTTCAACTCATATTTTTTGCGATAAGCGGGATTGTGAAGAACACCATAA
>JAOZMB010000122.1 GCA_029934515.1 Bacteroidales bacterium | reverse complement strand
TTTTAGACGAAAACGGTAATTTCGTAGGTTTTGATGCTGTTATTGGAAATCCTCCGTATATTGAAATTAGAAATATAAAAGAAAATTTCAAAATTTTTTATAATATGCAATATTATAAACAAAAAAATAATTTTGATTTATATACTTTATTTATTGAAGCTGGTTTTTCTATACTGAAAAAAAATGGATATATTTCATATATTGTCCCAAAACCATTGTTATATAATTCTACTTTTTCTTCAATAAGAAAACAAATATTTGAAAAAAATATTGTTGAAATAAAATTATACAATAAATTGATTTTCAAAGAAGCAAATGTAGAAAATATAGTTTTTATAATTAAAAATACAAATTTAGACAACAATAATTTTATTATAAAAAACGGAAAATCTTTTAACACAACAATAACAAATGACCTAAAAAATGGCAAACCTATTATTATTGGGAATAAAAAAGAGATTGAAATTATAGATAAAATAAAAAAATATGAAAAATTGTCTGATTTTGCAGATATAATTAGAGGTTTGGAATTAGGGAAAAAAACATTAAAACGTTACGCAAGAAACTCAAAAAAACGTTCTGCTATTTTTGCTGGTGAAGCGGTTAATAAATATGTGTTTCATAGCGATAAAAAATTTTATATAAATACAAATGACTTAAAAAAATATAAAAAATCTGTTAATTCAAAGTTTACAAATTATCCTCGCCTTTTACTCAGAAGAGTTGCAAATAAACCAATATCAACAATAATAAACAAAGGCGAAAATTTTATAAACAACTTAAATACAGTTTATAATATCAGTTTAAAAGAACCAACTTTAATAGAAGATAAATATTTACTTGTAATTTTAAATTCAAAACTTGCAGAATTTTTTATGAAAAAAGTTTTTAGTTCTGATGAAAAAATATTCCCATATATTAGAATTTGGCAAATTAAACAATTACCTATTAAAATTATATCATTAAAAAAACAACAAAAAATAATAAATACAGTTAATAAAATACTTGAATTAAAAATATCAAATGCCGATACAAGCAAACTTGAAACTCAACTTGATAAAATAGTTTACAAACTTTACGGATTATCTAAGTCAGAGATTTCTGAAATAGAAAAATTCTATGAATAAAATCAAATAAATAAAAATATTCAACTCTGTAAAAGAACTTTTTTTGTTAAATATAAATTAAATTTTATTTTTGAATAGTGGTAAAATGAAAAACTGTTGTCATATATCTGTAAGCACAATTTTACAATGTTTTTTATTTTTTAATAATTATAATTTTTTTTACAAATGAAAAAAGTCAATTTAATTTTGAGTATCGTATTTTTTTCCGTTACATTGTTTGCTCAGGATAATGATAATGAAATGAAAACTATTTTTAATGCACCTGACAGTTTAAGTTTTGGTGCTTTTGGCGGAGTGAATGTTAATTTTTCTGGTGTCGGAGATGAATTTGGTGTTCTTGCTGGTGGAAGCGGAGGAGTTATAATTAATCACAAGTTTGTATTTGGCGGAGTAGGATACGGATTAACAACAGAAATGCCAATAGCAAGCGAAAATTATGATGCCCTTGATTTAGATATTAGCAATGGCGAAGACTACGAATTTCATTTCGGATACGGTGGTGTTTTAGCTGGTTTCGTTATTGGTTGGAAACGTCCTATCCATCTTTATACAACTGTTCTTATCGGCGCTGGAGGTATAGGTATTAGCGACACAGACAGGCACAGACATGATGATTTCGATGATGTCGATGATAATCATGGAAATTTTGTACTTGTTGTTCAGCCAAATCTGGAGTTAGAGTTTAATCTTACAAAATTTATGATTTTAGGAATCGGTGCTAATTACAGATATGTATCTGGAGTAGATTTTGAAGGATATGATAACATGGATTTTTCAGGTGTCGGCGCAAACGTTTCTCTTAAATTTGGACTATTTTAATACAATAAATTATCTGGATTTTTTATATTAGGAAATCCAGATATAAAACCAAAATATATAATTTTTTAATTTATAAATATGAAAAAAACCTTATTACATGTATTTTTGCTATTTTTTGTTATTAGCGGATTTGCTCAAAATCAGACATTTAGCGGTTATATAAAAGATGATAATACAGGAGAAGAACTTATCGGAGCAACAGTTTATATTAAAGAACTGAAAACAGGAGGAGTAAGTAATATTTACGGATTTTATTCCGTAACTGTTCGTGGAGGAAGTTATTCTGTAATTATATCATTTATGGGTTACGATTCGCAGGCAAAGACAATAGATTTAAATAAAGATATAAGTATGGATTTTAGCCTTAAACCGTCAGATACACATATCGAAGAGGTTAATGTGGAAGGCGAACGGCTTGATAAAAATATTTCAAGCACAGAGATGAGTACTATAAAATTACCTATCGCAAAGATTAAGAAAATGCCATCGCTGATGGGAGAGGTTGATATTATTAAAAGTATTCAACTTTTACCTGGTGTTCAGTCGTCTGGCGAAGGTTCTTCGGGCTTTCATGTACGTGGAGGAGGTGCCGACCAAAATCTTATATTGCTTGATGATGCAACTGTTTATAGCTCTTCGCATCTTTTCGGTTTTTTCTCGGTCTTTAATCAAGATGCTGTTAAAGATGTTCAAATTTTTAAAGGAGGAATTCCAGCACAATATGGAGGACGACTCTCTTCTCTGTTAGATATTAGAATGAAAGAAGGTAACTCAAAAAATATTACTGCAACAGGTGGAATAGGTATAGTTTCAAGTCGCTTAACACTGGAAGCACCAATTGTGAAGGACAAAGTTTCTTTTATTGTTTCTGGAAGACGTTCTTATTTCGATTTGTTCTTTCCGTTTATGAGCAATCCAGCTGTTAAAGATGCTGAGATATATTTTTATGACCTCAACGGAAAAATAAATTATAAAATTAATAATAATAATAGAATATTCCTGTCTGGTTATTCTGGCGATGATATTATGAAATTTAGCAAATTATTTGAAACAAATTACGGCAACAAAACTTTTACAGCACGTTATAATCATCTGTTTTCGAGCAGGTTATTCTCGAATTTAACAATGATTTACAGTGATTTTAAATATGGACTTGGCGCATCTGAGGGGTCTATGGCTTTTGATTGGATATCGAATATAATTGATATTAGTGTGAAAAATGATTATACATGGTACATAACAACAAACAATACTTTAAGTTTCGGAGCTGGACTTATTCGTCATGAATTCCTGCCCGGCTCAATAACAGTGCCAGACGAGAGCCTTCTTAACGGATTAGAAATGCCCGGCAGTTTTGCTCTTGATTATTACGGATTTATAGACCATAGTATAAATATGGGAGATAAAATTTCACTTAGATATGGCTTGCGGTTCTCGGCTTTCCAGAACTACGGAGAAAGTACTTTTTATGAATTTGATAAATCAAACCCGACTGAATACATCGTTACGGATACGCTTGAATACAACAGCGGAATTATTAATACTTATTCTGGTTTAGAACCTCGTATAAATATTAAATATCAAATTAATGCTTCCTCTTCGATTAAAGCAAATTACAACCGTACAATGCAATATTTGCATCTTGCCAACAATTCTAATTCGCCTACGCCTTATGATTTTTGGTTTCCGAGTAGCAAAAATATAAAACCTCAAAAAGCAGACCAAGGCGTTATTGGTTATTTTCAAAATTTCTTAGATAATAAACTTGAAACATCTGTTGAGGTCTTCTACAAAAAAATGTATAATGTTATTGATTTTCGTGACCACGCACAAATATTTCTTAACGAACAACTGGAAGGTGAAGTAAGAGTAGGAGACGCACATTCTTACGGAGCTGAATTTTTGATAAGAAAACAAAAAGGAAAATTTACTGGTTGGATAAGTTATACTTATACAAAAACTTTACGAAAAATTCCAGAAATTAACGGCGGTAAAGAATATCCAGCACCTTACGACCGTCCACATGACTTCGCAATAGTGCTTTCTTATGATATTTCAAAACGTCTAAATGTTTCGGCAAACTGGGTATATTCAACCGGCTCGCCAAGAACATTCCCAACAGGAAGACATGAATTTAACGGTATGATTGTGCCTGTTTATTCTGATAGAAATTCTATTCGTTTGCCAGATTATCATCGTGCAGATATTTCTGTTACTTACAATTTTAAAGATAAAAAAAATAACGGAGAGAAAAAAAAATTTCAAAGTAGTCTAAATTTTTCAATATATAATTTCTACAACAGACACAATGCTTACAGTATAGTTTTTACATCAGACGAATTAACTCCAAACGAAATGTATGCTGAAAAGACATATCTTTTTCCAATCTTCCCTTCAATAACTTATAATTTTAAATTTTTATAAAAATGAAAAGAATAATTTTTTTTGTAACTGTAATAATATTTTTTGAATCGGCTTGCACCGAAAAAATAGATATAGATTTAAACTCTGGAGAAAATAATAGACTTGTTGTAGAAGGTGGAATAACAGACCAAGCAAAAATACATACAATAAAATTGACCCGTTCTACTGATTATTTTGTAAATGAAACAGCACCGATAGTAACAGGCGCAAAAGTAAGCGTTACAGATGGCGAGAATACGATAGAATTTACAGATGACAACGGAGACGGAATTTACACATCCCCAGCAGAGGCGGCAGGAGAACCAGATAAAAAATATACTCTTAACATAGAGCTGGAAGATGGAGAAACATATACAGCAGAATCCTACATGACAACATCAAAACCGATGGACTCTTTGCGATACGAATACTCGGAAGAAATGGTGCCTGGCGAAGGAGGTCCGAAATTTAAATATATATATACAATATATTTATATACTAAGGAATCACCGATTTTGGGAGACTATTATATGTGGGATTTATTTATTGATAACGAACTCGACAGCGATACACTTAACGAAAAACTTTTTGTAAGCGATGAAAATGTAAACGGAAGTTATATTTGGGAACTTGGTATATTTAAGTTAAAAGAAAAAGATATTACAAATGAAATTACAAATATAAAAGTCCGAATGATGTCTATATCGAAAGAACAGTATGAGCATCATTCTGCTATGCGACTCGAAACAGGACAAGGAGGAATGTTTGATGGACCACCTGCAAATGTACCAACAAATATAAGTAATAACGGACTTGGGTTTTTCTTTGCAAATCCTGAAACATTTGTAGAAATTGATATTTTATATAAAACAAACCCAGATTATTGGGAATAATTTTACTATATAAATTGCTTCACAGCTCAATAAAATTATTATCGCGGTACACATCTGAATGCGTACTGCGATAGTTTTTGAAAATTATTCTATCCTGTAACTCCACCTGTTCTGGTTATACCTTTTCTTGGGTTTATACACATAACAGGGATTTTTTCTTTATTTACAATAATTTTTTGCTCAGAAGCGCCAAGTACATAATCTTGAAAACTTATGTTTCTTGTTGTTGAAATCATAATCAAATCAGCATCAATTTTTTTGGAATATTTAACTGCCTCTTCTGTTACATTACTTCCTTCAAGTTTTACGATTTCATAATCAACCATATTTTCGCTTAAATATTTTTTTGATATATTAATATTAGAAAAAGTTTTTCTTTTAAGAGAAGGGTCGGTAATGTTAATATAGCACAAATGGAATTTAGCACTAAATTTTCTTGAAATAAAATTTGCCCAAATTAATTTCTCTTTTGCCGAGAACTTAAAATCAATAGGAAAGACTATATTATTAAGTTTTTTATTGGTAATAGGTGGTTCTTGAACAACAATAAAAGGTGCATTAGAACCAACAATAACTTTCAAAGCCCAGCTACCTGTAAATTTTTGCATACCTTTAACACCGTGAGTTCCCATTACTGCAAAAGTAGCATTGCTTTCGTTGATAATTTCAGAAATTACAGAAAAAATACTGCCTGCTCTGACATCAATTTTTGGTTTTATTCCATATTTTTTTTTATATTCATTTGCTACTTTCTTCATCTTTTCTATTGATATATCAATATCGCTCTTTCGCTTAACAATATGTGCTAATATAATATCTTCTTCCAATGTTTTGGCAAGCAATACTGCATGTTCCAAAGCATAAATAGATAATTTTGAAAAATCCCAAGGGACGACAATAGGCTTATTATTTGCATTCATAATATTATAAGTTTTTGGTTTCCTTAAACAAATTATCAATAACTATACCAATTTTTTATTTATACATAATTTTTTTTTAAAATTTTAATTTTTTTTTTTGAAATAATAATTTGAAATTTGCAAAAAAAAATTTAGTTTTAAATTATATGATTATATAATAAGGCTTAATTTTTGATTATAAATTTTTAACGAAGATAGAAAAATTTATTTAATACAATATTTTAAAAATATTATGAATCTTATCGAAAAAGATATTAAAAAATACAAAGATAAAATTATTGTTCTTAACGAAAGGATTGAAGTTCTTAATAAATTAAACAATGAACTTGCCGAACAAAATAGAGAACTTCGTGAAGAGAATGATAATAACAACGAACTTCTATCGTTCCTTCCGCACAATGCTAAAAAACAAATTAATATGAAAGGTGGGCGTTCTTCTCTTCGTTATAAGATGGTAACTGTTTTATATTCAGAAGTAAAAGGTTTTGCTAAATTATCTGAGGTTCGTGATACAGAAGCATTAATAGATGAGCTTGATGATTTTTTTATTCAATTTGATGAGGTTGTTGAATCTCACAATATTCAGAAAGTTAGGTCAATAGGAGATTCTTATATGAGTGCTGGCGGTATTCCTCAAAAAAATAGAACAAACCCAATAGAAGTTATTAAAGCAGCTTTGGTTATGCAGGAATATCTAAAAAAAATGCAAACAGAATCTAAGAAGAATAACCGAAAAATATGGAACTTAACTTTTGGTGTTCATTCTGGTCCCGTAACAGCAATGGTCTCTGGAAAGCGAAGAAAATCTTACGACATTAAAGGTGATACAGTAAATATTGCGAGTCGAATTGAGTCGGCATGTGAGATTGGTGAAATTAGTATTTCTGATATTACATACGAACTTGTAAAAGAATTTTTTGTATGTGAGTATAGCTCAAAAATGCCAGTAAAATACAAGGGAGATATTTCTGTATATCAGATTAAAGGTTTTCGTCCTGAGTTATCGTTGGGTGGTAAAGGTAAAGTAGCAAACGAAAAATTTAATACAAGATTTCAAACAATAAAATTCGAAGATTTAAATGATTATGTTCTCGACCGGCTTGAACGAGAATTACCAAAACACCTTTATTATCATGATTTCAAACATACTATTGATGTTACTATAGGAGTTGAAATAATAGGAAGTGGCGAAATGGTGAGCGATGAGGAGATGGTATTGCTAAAAACGGCGGCACTGTTTCACGATTTTGGACAAATTAAAGGTGCCTACGAGCATGAGGCACGAGGATGTGTTATTGCACGGGAGGTACTCCCTGAATGGGGATATAGCGAAGAACAGATTACAGAAATTACAGAAATTATAATGGCGACAAAACTGCCACCAAAACCAAAAAATTTGTTACAAAAAATAATTTGTGATGCCGACCTCGATTATCTTGGTAGAAGAGATATGGTTCCAGTATCGGATACATTATATCGTGAACTAAAAGTTCAGGGCATAATTGGTTCTTTTAATGACTGGAACAAATTGCAAATTAAATTTTTATCAATGCACCAATTTTTTACAGATACAGCAAAAATGTTGCGCCAGATTAACAAAGAAAAACAAATCAATAGAATTAAAGCATTAATTACCAATGATTAAGATTATATGAAGACAATCCCAAACAAGTAATGCTATTCAAAGAAATATCACTATTTTTTTGTTTATATTTACTTAATAATCTAATTGTTTTTAAATATTAAAATTTAATATAAAAATTAGATAGCATTACTTGTTTAGTAATCGTTAAAAAATAACTTTCTGATTTTTTTTTTTTGTAAAATACTTATTACTATCTGTAAACCAATTCGTAATTCTTAATTCGTAATTCTTAATTCGTAATTCGTAATTCGTAATTCGTTATTCGAGATATTTATTTATTAAACGTTCCAACAAATCATTTAAAAATTCTACTTGGTATTCGCCAACTGTTGGTTCTAAATGTTCGTTTCCAATTCCGCTGTGGTTTGTAATAAAAACATAAGTCCCGTTTGTTGCAATTGAAAAATATCGCATCAAAAACTCTGTCTCTTTATTTATTCCGCTTGCCGTTACTGGAATAATTTTAATACCATTCTTACTTGCCGTGTAAACTAAATCATGAATCTCCGAAATTATTTGAAATTCATGGTGAGGAGGCGCATCCAAGATAAGAAAAATTACTCTCGACCTTGCAAATGATGACCATTGTAAATCATTAACAGCTACATTCAATGCACTGTGAACAGCTTCAGGAAAATCACCACCACCACCAGCAGATTGATTATCTATGAAATTTATTGTTTGTTCAATATCTTCTGAAAACTCTGATTTTCTGGTAAGATAGGCATCGCCTTCATCTCTGTAAAAAACAGATGCTGTATTAATTTCTGAATTTGAATTTTGATTTTTTACTTTTTCAATAATATCAACCAACTCGACTTTCAGATATTCAAGCTCATCGCTCATAGAACCTGTAGCATCTACAACAAATGCTATATCAATCCTGATTTCATTATTTTGAGAACCAGTATTTAAAACCAAATTATTAATCCCAACAGAATAAGGAATTAAATTTTCAAATATCTGACCATTTATTTCAATTTTTAAATTTTCTATCGGAATTTGAACATCGTTTTTTAGAGCTGACCACAACTCTGCATTTCCAAAATTATCTGTTTTACTTTCATATATTATAATATTGTTGGAATCTATTAATTTTAAAGATATATCAATCAGATTTTCAGATTTCAGATTTTTTAAGTTAATTGAAATTCTGTCTGATAAATTATAATACCAATATTCTGGCATTGTTGAGTAATCTTGGTTTTGTATCAGTTCGTTCCAAAAATCCCAATTTGTTAAATCGTTCCATTCGCCTGCTGTTATCTGTCCAGGAGGAATTTGTCCATGTCCATTACCTGGTACTTCTCCATCAATGGAATATTCTTCACTGCTTCCAGAAACATCAGAATCCTCCTTGCCACATGATGAAATGAAAATAAGAATGAAAATTGAAAATATTATTTTTTTCATGATAATTTGTATTTAATGTATATTAAAAATGAATAAAATAAACAATTATTGCAACTTTAAAAAATAACTTTCTGATTTGTTTTTTATAAAATACTTATGAGGTCTAAACCAATTCGTAATTAATAATTCCTATTCGTCTATACGTTTGTTTTTTGTAAAACGTTGCAAAATTAAAAAAATAAATATTCTTTCATTATAAATAAAATTTAGTATTTTTGCAAACATATAATTTTTACAAAAATTTAAGTAAAATTAAACTGAACAATTTAAACTACATTTTTCACTCTGTAAATAATCAATTAATAAATAAAAAAAATGGCGAAAATTAATATTCAACATTCAATTTTCAATGTTTAAGTGTGGCTTTCGCCTGCAAATTCTTGTGAGATAGCTTTTAAATTGAGTATTGAATATTTTTTATCAATGGATTATTTACAGACTGATATTTTTGGGGATTATTGTTCAGATTTGCGTTTGTTAGAAAAAGACGGTGGTAGCTGGCGTTTCAGACATCAAATTATTCATGATTATTTTATAGATATTACAGAAGAATCAGAATAGTTATAATCATACTATAAAAAAATATCTTACAGTTTCAAAAATAGAAATTAATAAATAGAAAAAATGAAAAAAAGAAAGACATTAAAAATAGGACGTTCAGATTTTGAATTAATTGTAAAGAATAATCATTACT
>JAOZMB010000201.1 GCA_029934515.1 Bacteroidales bacterium | reverse complement strand
TCTGTAAAAATTTGGTTAAATTTATCGTATGCTTTATTTAACCAAATTTTATTTATTCCGCGCAAATGTTTTTTTATTACTGATTTTTGAAAAATTGGCATATTTTATTTTGTTTTAATTTGTTTTTTTATGTCATTTTTTACGGCTTGCATATTTATAAAAATTTGTCGTAGTTCATTAATTTTCAAGCAATTTAATCCCTCGTGAACAAAATATTCGTAACGCGCCTTCTTTTTTTTGTTCTTAAGAATTGTCTCTAATTTTTCGAGAATAACAAAGTTCCATGTTTTTCCAATAATGTAACATCCCGATAAAGTATTAACATTATTTAATTCAATTGCAGCGAGCATTGCAGCGAGCAATTGGTCTTCTGGGTCTGCTGTGCTTTTTGATTGTTTAAATTCTTGAATAAAGAAATACGGTTTTACTGGAGTTTTTATTCCTTTGGCAATCATAAAATCAGTTTTTCCTCTAAATAATACATTATTTACTGTTGCCGACAGCCAATATTCGTACCAGTCTTTTATATTATTAAAAAAGAAATCTACTTTATTCAGAACAGGTACTATAAATTTTACTTTTAACTGTTCTTCATTGTAAGCCGAAAGAAAGAGTTTGTTCTTCTTAATTAAATTTTGCAAATAAGATACTTCCTCTTTTGATATTTCGTACTTATATGAAAACCATTCATCAAATTTACCATCATTGTCTGCCTGTTCAATATTAACAATTTTTGATAATTTTATCAAAGTTGCATCTCCAAAGCTCAATGTTTTTTGTTGCTCATCTGACAATTTATATTCGCCAGAAATCCATTTTTCTATTTCAGCCTTTATTACTTGTTTATCTGCAACATTTACTAATCTTTCTATTATTGCATTTCCTAAAATTATCTCTTTTTTATAAATTTTCATAATAATTTTATATTATTAAATTACGATTTTTTTTGCACAGTATTAATTTTTAATACGGTAAAAGTGAAAAATTAATTGAATATATACAAATATTTTTATTGACTTTTTTATACTTGCGCTTGGACGGTGAAAACACAGCACAGGCACAAAGTAATAAGAAATTAATAATTTTTTTCAATTATTTCTATCTCTTCATTTGTTAGTTCGTAAAGTTCATAAACCATCTTGTCAATTTCTTTATCTGTTTTGTTTATTTGAGTTTGCAATTTGTTGATTTTTTCTTTTGATGTATTAAAATATTCTCGCCATTCGTTGTTTTCTGTGCCAAGTGAAAATTTTACTTTCTTCTTGCGAAGTTCTTTTTTAAACTCATCGAATTCAAGATTGTGAAAATTTTGCAGTTTCCGACTTAATTTAAAAAGGCTTTTTTCCTCCTGTAAAGTCTGTAAAAAATTATCTTTCTCGGTTTGAAAAACTTTATTTAAGGAAAGCATTTTATCTGCTTTTTCTATAAATGGTTGTTGCTTGTCTTTGGATATTTTTGGAATTTGTAATTTTTTTAGTTGTTTTACTCGCAATTCTATATAACCTCCTCTTAAAGCTGTTTTTATATATTTTTTTCTTACATATTTAGTTATCAATGAAGAATTTAAACAACATAAAACATATTTTAAATTTGTATCATCAATAGTTTGAATACAATAAGTTGTATTTATCGGATAAAAACCAATATTATCATAACTTGCTTCTAAATTAAAACATAATTTTTTCATTAAGATTTTATTTTTTCCTATTTCATAATCTCTATATTTTAACAAATTTCCCTTTCTATTTTGGGTTATATTATATCTTGTTATTTCGGAATTGCTAACAATAATATTATTTCCTTTTGTAATATTTTTACTTGTTGCTATTGGACGCCAAATTTTTAATTTTAATTTATTTTTTAATTTTTCTATTTTTTCAATAATTAAATCTTTTTTTTCAAAATCAAAAATTTTCAATAAATTATATTCACTATCTTTTTCTAAATTATGATTATTTTGTTTATATAGAACAATTATAACAGGATAAACACTGGCATCAGAAAATATATTTTTGTTTGATAAGTCTTTATAATTTACAAAATTAGTATTTTCAAAAATAAATTTACGAATAAAAAATCCATACTCAGTTATAAAAAATTTATTAGGAATAATAAAACTTATATAACTTTTTTTTTTCATTAAATTTAATGATTTTTCAATAAAAATAGTATATAAATCATATTGTCTTTTTGCTGTTTTATAGATTTTAGAAAAATATTGTTTATCATTTGAATTTAATAATTTAGAACTCACATACGGCGGGTTTCCAATTACTACATCAAATCCTCCGTTTTTCATTATTTCTTTAAATTCTAAGTTCCAGTCAAAAGCTTTATTTCCAGCTACTTCTGGGTCATTAATTAATGAGTTTCCACATTTTATGTTTTCATTTAGCGTAGATAGTTTTCGTCCTTTTTGTGCTGTTCTTAGCCATAGTGATAGTTTTGCAATATCAACGCTTTCCTCGTTTATATCTACTCCGAAAAGATTATTTTCGAGGATATTTTTGTCAGTATCAA
>JAOZMB010000022.1 GCA_029934515.1 Bacteroidales bacterium | reverse complement strand
CTGGATTGTTTGCTGTTAGCGAAACAGAGTCTTTGCAAACTTCTCTATTTTCAGGTAATGGTAATTGTATATTTGCTTCAGTTGGTATTTGATTTCTTATTTTTACATCATCAGATGCACTGCAGTTTTTATAAGTCAAAGTCCAAAGATATATATTATCACCTTTGTCCATATTATAAACATTTGTATAATTTGTTGATGTATTTTCAATAATTCCTCCTCCAACAAGTACCGTCCATATTCCTGTTCCTCGTGCTGGAGTCTCTGCCGCAATAGAAAACATATCAGAACAAACATTATAATCTTCACCAGCATAAGTAGAAACAAAATTATTGTTTACTTCAATTTCAACATAACCAGCACATACTTCAGATGTAACCGTCCATCGAAGAATATTTGTTTGGTAGCTCATTATATTCATAACTGTTGAGTTATAACTTTCAGGTTCATTGATGATAATATCTGAGTCTCCGTTTGTAATAGTCCATAATCCTATTCTTCCAGGTTCTGGTATATTTCCTGTTAATATTGCATTTTCTGTACAAACATTAATATCTTCTGCTGTTGCAAATATAGTTGTTGCTTCTATTTGAATATCATCGTATCCCAAACAATTACTTTCCGTATATCCAGTTAAACGAAAAACATTAATTCCTTGATTTAAGTTTTCTACATCGGTTGTCAGTTCGTATATATTTATAATATCACCATATCCAGACACAAGAGACCATTCTGTCCATTCTGCGTTTTCAGCTGTTCCTGAGATACTTTCGGAACAATCATCTGTGACTTTGTCGTCTTCTGTAATTACTATTGGTGTAGCATTTACATATAATGTTGCTTTATTACTTTGGTTGCTTCCGCTTTCGTTTGTCGCGGTACATCGATATTCGTATTCATCGAAAGAAATAGGAATATCAGTTAAAGTCAATTTTTTGCTTGTCGTTCCGCTGTATATTTCATTATCATTAATATTGTTCCAAGCCTCTAAATTCTCGAACCGTTGCCATTGATATGAAACTTCGCTTGCCGAACTTGTATTTACAGAAAAAGATGAAGAACCTCCTTCACAAACGTCCACATTTATAGGTTGCATTGTAAAAATTGGTTTAACTAATGGTTTTATCTTTTTTTCTGGAACAATAAAATTATTATTCGACAAATTTGATACACTTACATATTCTCTGTCATAACTCAATTGCGCGTAAATTTGATTTGGAGTAAGTGTAATAATGAATAAAGAGAAGAAAAACAAGGAAAAGTTTTTTTTCTTCTTTAAGGTTTTTCTTAGATTTGATAGTTTTGTTTTCATAATTATATTATTTTTAATATTAAAATTATTGTAAAAAAAACAATTTACAATTTTTTGTGATTAGGAAGTAATTTTTTTGATTAAACATTTTTTTCTGTTGATATTTATTGTTAAGATATGTCGAATATCAAAATGTTATATCTTTGATTTACAGTATAATATACTTTTTTTGTAAACTTTACTATTATTTAGACCGTTTTAATTACTATAAAGTTGCAAACTTTACATTATATATAATTAGAGTAATAAATTCTACCCGCAAAATTAGTTCCAGATTTTTAATTTTTATTGATAATAGTACTGAATTTTATATAAAATTTAAGTTGTTATAAACATTTGTATATTAGAACAAAAATTGTATTTTTTTTTATAAAAATAATATAATTACATTTGCACAGCTTTTTTGTCAGATATAGACAACAAAAATTTATAAAAAAGAGATAAGAAAATCGACAAATGAAAAAAAAAGTATATATAGGAATGAGTGCCGACCTTGTACATCATGGACACTTAAACATAATAAAAGAAGCTCGAAAATTAGGTGAACTGACAATAGGATTGCTTACAGATAAAGCTATTGCAAGCTATAAACGTTTGCCTTATATGGCTTATGAACAAAGAAAAATTATAGTTGAAAATATAAAAGGAGTAAAAAAAGTTGTTATACAAAGCACATTAGATTACGTTCCAAATCTATTGAAATACAAACCAGACTTTGTTATACACGGTGATGACTGGAAGCATGGCCCCCAAAAAGAAACAAGACAAAGAGTAATAGATACACTAAAAAAACTTAACGGAAAACTTATCGAAATACCTTATACAAAAGGAATATCGTCAAGTATGTTAAATAAAAGTATCAGCGAAATAGGAACAACACCTGAGATAAGGAAAAAAAGACTAAGAAGGTTAATAGAATCTAAACCAATTGTTCGTATATTAGAAGCACACAGTGGATTGTCTGGAATAATTTGTGAAAAAATAAGTGTTGAAATTAATGATATAAAACATGAATTTGATGGAATGTGGTCGTCAAGTTTGACTGATTCAACATTAAGAGGAAAACCAGATATTGAAGCTGTTGATGTAACTTCGAGATTGCAAAGCCTTAATGATATTCTGGAATGCACAACAAAACCTATTATTTATGATGGCGATACGGGAGGTCGTCCTGAGCATCTTGCATTTACTGTAAGGACATTAGAAAGACTCGGCATCTCTGCAATAATTATCGAAGATAAAACTGGCTTGAAAAAGAACTCTCTTTTCGGAACTTCTGTAAAACAAACACAGGACAGTATTGAAAATTTTTGTCATAAAATAAAAATGGCACATAATTCAAAGGTGACCGAAGACTTTATGATTATTGCAAGAATAGAAAGTCTTATATTAAAAAATGGACTCAATGATGCCATAAAAAGAGCAAAAGCTTATATCGAAGCAGGAGCAGATGGAATAATGATACATAGCAAAGAAAAAAAAACAGACGAAATATTAGAATTTTGTTCAATGTACAAAAAAATTCCTAACAAAAAAACACTTATTGCAGTACCTACAAGTTACAATAGTATTTACGAATCTGAACTTGCCGAAGCTGGAATAAATGTAGTAATATATGCAAATCATATGCTGAGAAGTTCATATCCTGCAATGTTGGATACAGCAAAAAAAATACTTTTGCATGAACGAAGCAAAGAAGCAAACGAAAAATTGATGCCAGTAAAAGAAATTTTGGAACTAATACCAGGGACAAAATAATAGGAACACAGAGGAACACTGATTATACGGATTTTCACAGATTTATAAATAATAACAAAAAATATTTAGAATGAAAAAATTAATTTTATTATCAGTAATACTGATTGCAGTTTTATCCACACAAGCACAATGGTCAATTGAAGGTATAAATGATACTAAGGGCGAGTATCGTAATGAAAAAAAAATGGAGACTTGGGTAATCTATTTCTCTGACACTAAGAATAATTTTGTTGCAATGCACTCTGTTTTTATCGAAGGTACATACATTCAGGAAGAAGAAATAGTCATTGACAGAATTGAGAAGATTTCAGATGGTGTTTTTAAGATTCACATGGAAGGAATAAGTGGAGAACTTGTACCAACATGGACATTGAAATACAATTCGAAAAAGAAATTCTACGACTTATATACATACTCATATGATGTTATGCTTGATAGTTGGCAGACTAAAATTTTTACGGGAAACTCAAATAACGGATAATTATATTTCTCTAAATAATATTTTTTCTGGTTCATATATGCACGAATAAAAAAATATTATCATACTCGGAATTAAAATTATTCTTCGTATCATAATATTTATAATTATCAATTTCTGTCAGCTTGTTATTCTAAAAATGTTATCTTCTGGAATTAGATTTTTACATTTATATTTAAAATATAATTGTATTATTGCAACAACATCTTTTTCGCAATATGTTACAATCCTGTCTAAATCTTTTTCCTCCCAATAAACCGATGCAACCATACTTCCGTCTATATCATCTTTCGGTGTTGGTATATTAAATATAGTAGTGAGAATTTCAAGAGATGTATAATTTTTGTAATCTCCGAATTTCCATAATTCAAGCGTATCAAGATGCTTAATTTCCCATGGCTTCTTTCCAGCTAAATCAAGTATTTTTGGTAATTTGATACCGTTGATAAGCATTCTTCTTGCTGTATAAGGAAAATCAAATTCTTTTCCGTTGTGAGCACAAAGGAATTTATTCGCCGAGTTATATGCTCTTTCTAAAAGTTGTTTAAATTCTGTCAGTAATTTTTTTTCGTTATCGCCGTAAAAAGATTTTATTCTTATAATCTTTTGACCGTCTTTTTTCAAGGCTATAAATCCAGTTGATATACAAACAATTTTACCAAATTCTGCATAGATACCAGCCTTTTGATATACCTCTTCTGCTGTTTGTTCTTTTCTAAAATACTCTGATTTTTTTTCCCAAAGTTTTTTCATTATATCTGACAACTCCGAGTGTTTTGCTTTTTCTGGGACGGTCTCGATATCAATGAATAAAATTTTATTGTCTAAAATATTGTCAAGCATAATTTATTTTAAATTAAAGATTTTGTTCGATTATAGAAGATAAAACATCAATTGCAACAGTATTGTGTCCTCCTTGTGGTACAATTAAATCTGCATATTTCATTGTTGGTTCGATAAATTGTTTGTGCATTGGTTTCACAAAATTATCATAACGGTATAGAACTTTTTCAACTGTTCTTCCTCGTTCAATTATATCTCGACGAATGACTCGCGCAAGTCTGTCATCGTCATCAGTATGTACAAATATTTTTATATCAAACAAATTTCTCAACCTTTTGCTTGTCAGCACTAATATACCTTCTACTATAATAACAGAACGTTGCTTTACTTTAATTGTCTCTTTTGCTCTGGTACATGTTAGATACGAATATATTGGTTGCTCTACCGTTTTTCCATTTTTCAGTTGTTCTATATGTTCGATTAATAATTCAAATTCAATAGCTTTTGGGTGGTCGAAATTAATTTTTAGACGTTCCTCCAAAGGTATATCGCTGTTATCTCTGTAATAAGAATCCTGCGAAAGCACAGCAACTTCTCCTTCTGGTAAACGTTCCATTATTCTTTTTACAACTGTTGTTTTTCCGGAGCCTGTTCCTCCAGCAATTCCTATTATTAACATATTTTTTATTTATCGACTCATTGATTTTTATTATGTTATTGAACTGTATTTCCAGTAATTTTCATTAAATCAATATGAGTGCTTATTAGATTATATTTAGCTTGCAATTCTGAAAAGGCTGTGTTCAAATAAATAATCTGAACATCACGATAATTAAATGAATTAATTGCTCCTGAATTAAATTTGTCTTTTGATATTTCAAGATTTAATTTTGCGGCTTCGAGGTTTTCACTTGCAACTCGCAATAATTGTCTTCTAACTTCATACATTTCGTACAAAGAAAACAAAGTATTTTTAAGTGTTAATTCTAAATCTTTTATTTGTAGGAGTCCTTTGTCGGCTTCTATTTTTGCATTTGCAATATTGCGGTTTCTGTTTCCGCCATTAAAAATAGTATAGCTAAGCGACAGATTTGCATACATATCATACGAGTACGAACTTTGTGATTCTAAGTCATTATATTTTCTTCTTTGTTTTGAATAATCGGCTCCTGCATTGAGCACCAACGAAGGATACAAAGAACTTTTTGCAAGTTCTATATTATTTTTTAACATTTCTTGACTAATATTCAGGTTTTGCAAAGTAGAATTTCTATCGGTAAGTTGAGTTATTAAATCACCCAAAATATAATCTTTATCCTCAAAACTTAAATCGCCAGTAAGCTCATAACGAATAAAAATATTATTACCAAGCACTTTGCCTAACTGCCGCATTGAATTATCATAAACAATTTTTTGTAACAAATAATTCGATGAATCTGTAAGAAATGAGTTCTTAATCTGAAGAACATCATAAGTAACAGCTGTACCAAGTTCTTGTTTTATTAACATATAATCGTAGCGGTCTTTTGATAACAACATAAGTTCACGAACAACTTTTAACTTTTCATTTTCAAGCAAAACAGAATAGTAAGAGTTCTTTATTTCCGAAATAGTATTCTCTATTGTCAGTTGCATATAACCTTTTGATAGTTCCTGTAATTTTTCAAGATTTTGTTTATTAATTGTAATTGCAAAACCATTAAAAATAACCATTTGCAGATTTGCATACGGCGAAATAGAATTAGAATAAATATCATCTCTTCCATCTGTTATCTGACTTTCACTATTGTCAAACCTATTCGCCTGATTAACACCAACGGATAGAGTCGGCAATCCACCAGCTTTTCCCCAAGTATTATTATTATTTGAAATTTCAATATCACTTTCGGAAATTTGAATTTGGTAATTATTTTTCAATCCTATCGAAACAGCATTTTTAAGACTCAATCTCTGATTAAGTTGTGAATAACATATTAAGTTTGCCAGAGTAAATATAATAAATATTGATAGTTTTTTCATAACCATATTATAAACAATCGGATTAATATTTTTAAACATTTTAAATTTATGCAATTGAAAAATTTTTGCAAAGAAATACATTTTTTTAGAATATACCAATTGCATATTAAATTATTTATGCAAATTAAATTTATAATAACAAAACCTGCAAGATTTTCAAAATCTTACAGGCTTTAATATTTTACAAAGATATTAATAATAAATAAAATTAATTACATTTTTTTTATTAAAATAATATTCTGTAAGTTACCATTGGAAAAAAACCTTGTTGGTAATCAATTACTACTTCTTGTTTGTCATCGTCCCAGCTTTGTGCATAAACATTTTGATGGTTTGTAATATTTTGAATATCAAGAGCCCATTCATGGCTCAATGCTCTTTTCTTTGAATTTAATTTAAAAGTTATTCTTGCATTTAATCTGAAATAATCATCAAACCTTTTTTCGTAAGAATTACTCCAATCATATTCCAAAGAATGTTCTTCTTTACTTTTTTCAATATCTACTTGTATATATCTTTTTCCGCCTGCATATACACCTTTCAGGTCGAGGGCAAGCATAGAATTTTTACCAATATTAAATTCATATCCGCCAAGAACATTATAAACATAATTCCCGTTAAATTTTGTATCTCTTTCAATCTCGTCAGCACCTTTATATTTTGATTCAAATAATGATGCAGTTATAAGAAAATAAAAACCTTTGCTAAAAAACTTTTCAAGTGTAAATTCAAGTCCATAATTTGTACCTGTTCCTTCATTTTTCATATTGTAATAAACCGATGATGTAAAATCATCGCCTGTGTTAAGCATAGAAAATTCAGCTTGTTCATCAGAAACTGGAATGTTTGAAACAATTTGATAATATGCTTCACATTTAAATCTAAAATTCTGGTTTATAATAAAGTCATAAGCAATTACATTGTGTATGCTTTTGTTAAAATCAAGATGTTGGTTTGTGTATTCATTATTGATTGAATCTTTCATAAAATAAAAAGGTAATACCTGTAACTGACTGTGCATTCCAAAACCTGCACTAATCGAATGTTTTGGCACAATATTCCATTTCACACCAAAGCGAGGTTCTATTGATAATGATTCGTTCAGAGGTAAATACTGTGCATAAACACCGATATTTGCATTAAAATCATCTGAAAATTTATGTTGGAACTGTGTAAATGCTTGTGTAAAAATAAGGTTATCATTCAATTCCAATTGTTTTATATATCTGTTATGTCTAAAAACTGAATCCTGATAATCCAAGCCGAGCAGTTTATATTTTATTCCAGTTTTCAAATAATTTTTTGAATTAAATTTCTTCTGTAATTCCAATGCAATATTATATCTAACTTCTTTTGTTGTTGCTAGATAAAACAAAAAATCATAATTATAGTCTTTGTCAAGCGAGTCCATTTTAGTTATAATTTTTGTTCCGAGAACAGAAAATCGTGTTACTAATCTTGTATTATTTTTCAAATATGTTGTATGATTTATTCCTATCACACCCATATCCGAACCATATCTTAAATCAGTTCCACCAAAACCGAACTCAGCACCATCGTCTTGGCTGTCTAACATTTCTATATAACTCAAACCTCCGATACCGAAAATTGATAGCTTTCCATATTTTCCTCTTGGTAAATTAATTTTGAAAGTAAAATCTTTATACTGAGGAACAGAGGCTCCAGCCCCCATATTTATTCCAAGATTACTCATCAGTTCAAGTGTTGAATATCTAAAATTTGCGATAAACGAAGAACCTGTTTTCCGGTTTATAGGACCTTCGGCACCAAGTTCAAAACCATTAAAACCCATTTGTCCAAGAAATTCATATTCTTCGTTGTTTCCATTTCTCATGTTCAAATCAAAAGCTCCTGATATAGCATTACCGTATTCGGCAGGAAAAGCTCCTGTAAAAAAATCTGAATTGGCAAGCAGATTATTATTAAGCATACTAACAGGACCTCCTGTTGACCCTTGCGAACCAAAATGATTTGGGTTTGGAATATCAATTCCATCAAGTCGCCAGAGTAAACCATAAGGAGAATTACCACGAATTACTATGTCATTTCTCTGGTCGGCAACAGACATAACTCCAGCAAAATTAGCAGCCATACGCGAAGGGTCACCAAGACTTCCAGCATATCTTTCAGTCTCTTCCACACTAAACGACCTCGCACTAACTGTTGCCATTTCATTATTTATTTGGGTTTTATCTGTTTTTACAGTAACTGTAATTTCTTCGAGATCGGTTACACTCTCTTCCATTTTTATATTAAGAACTGTTTGTTTGCCTTTAACGAGAACCAAATTTTTCATAACAACTTGATTATATCCAGTATAACTAATCTGTATTCCTTGTCTTCCGAGAGCTATATTTTCCAATCTAAATTTTCCATTGATATCAGTTACAGTACCAATTAAAGGGTCGGTATCCAAAATAATTACAGTTGCTCCGATAATTGGATCGTCTGTTTTACTATCAACAATCTTCCCGCGTATAGTCTGTGTGTTGTTGTTTTGTGCTGTAATAATATTTCCTAAAAATATTATCATAATCATAAATAAATTGATTTTTTTCATTATTTTTTTATTTAATTGAATATTTGTATTATACAGTTTTATGACAATTACTTTTTAAAATACCCCTATCATTTTATTTTTTTATTTTAATTTAATCAAATATTTTGGCAAAAAATATACTAATTGTTCTTATTTTGATAATATTAAACATTTGAATTTAGAAAATACAGATTTTTATTATTTTAATAAAAGTGTGTATTTTATTTTTAGATTATGCTTTTTTCAACTTAAAATTCGTAATTTATAACAGAAATTTTTCTATTTTTTGTTTAACTCTTTTAAAATGCAATATTTTTTAATTTTAAGCAAAATATGTAAAAAAAACAACATTTAAACAACTCTTATTTTTATCATAACATGCTGATTATTAGGTTTTTAACATTTTATTGTTTTTATTTTTATTTTTATTTTTAAAATAAAAATCATATAACATTGATATTCAATTAGTTACAAAACATTAAATAAAGTATATTTTAATCAAAAACAACGACTTGAATAAATTTTATTATTTTTAAATATTTTATCAAAAAAAATAATGCTCATATAATTTTTTTTTTTTTTATTGATTAATGAAAATAGCCAATGAGAATTTTTATTTTGTTCTTTAATATTTTTTCAACACGAATTAAATAATTATCTACTCCATAAAAATACCGATATAAATTTTAAATTCTCTTATGAATATGAAAAATATTATTTTATTAACTTTTGCAGAGTTGATAAATAATATTTTTTGCTATTGAATATAATAATTACAAATGTAAACAACAAATAATTAAAACTTTAATTATAGTTACAAATGTAAACACCATCAATTTATTTTAGTGCTTCTTAAATTTTGGCAAATTTTAAAAATAATGATATTGCTTTTTTGAAATGTTTTTTTCCCAGCCATAAAATTTCATAATATGAAATAAGTAATAATTTTCTATTGTTTGGTTACAATTCTGAAATAAAAAATTCTTTGTGGTCAGCTACTTATGTTTTGTAAAACTAAGATATAAAAATAAATTATAAATATTTCACAAGTTATGAAATTAGCAAACAACTTTTATTCTTATTTTTGATAAAAATCTTATTATTAAATTCGGTAAACTGTTCATTTATTCAACTCAACCTTAAAGATTATTATTTTATACGTTAATTACTTAAATATGAACTTAACGTCTTATAAAACATTTAAAGAATTTTTTGATTGTAAAGGTCTCAATTCCTTGAAATAAACGTTTTTAGGCTTTAAATAAATAAATCAGCGAATTATGTTTATATTATCTTAAATCTTCGTATAATCGAAAAATTTGGACTAAATATAAAACTTAAACCATATTAATCTCGACAATCTTAAAAAAATATGTAAGTTTTTATCTATCCAAATTTAAACAAACACTTAAACTATTACTTTAAGTGTTTGTTATTAAACAGTTGATTTTAAGACAATAAAGGCAATATATAAAAGGTTAAAAAATCAAATAATGAAAATTATTAAATAAAAATAGGATTACATTATTTCACTATTTTATTACGTCAAAAAATAATGATTAAATATTTTTTTGAGTTATAAAAGAAATAAACCAATTTATAAAAAATTTAATATAGTTATTCCTAATTTCTTAAATAATAATTTGAATAATAAATAAATGAAGTTCTTAGAAATTAACAATTTAAAAGATTGTTTATGCGATTTTAAAAATAGAATGTATCAAATAAAACTTAATCTTAATTAAAAACAGATTACCTATGTAAATTTTAGACAATTATATTAACCTTCATTCATTACATCTTTGCGAATAATATTAAATATAACTACATTTAGAATTTAGCATTGTAATATTTCTGTAATCAATATTTTCAAAACTTTATATAATTAAGCACAACAAATGATTATTCATAAGATTTTATTTAATTCAAATTAATAAAAAAAAAACATAAAATTATTGTTATAAATCAAATTATTGTTATTACATTTGTAAACTTAAATCAAAGTAATGTTTACAAATGTAAATCTAATACAAATATGAAAAGTAGAATAAAAAAAATAATTGAAACGGAAAAGTTATCAGCTTCTGATTTTGCAAAAAAAATAGGAAGGCAAAGGTCGAGTGTTTCGCATATTTTATCAGGACGTAACAATCCCAGTCTGGATGTTGTTCAGGAAATATTGACAGCTTTTAATAAATTAGAACCAGAATGGTTGCTTTTTGGAAAAGGTTCTATGTATAGAACAGTCAGAACTCAAAAAATATTTTCAGAAAAACCAGAAGAAGCAAAACAAGAGGAAATAATAAAACCTAAAAAGATAAAAATTGCAGAAGTAAAGAAAGATGAGACAGAAGAAAACGAAAATATAGTTGAAACGAAAATAAAAAAGAAGAAAAAGAAGAAGAAAAGGAAAAATTGTAGAGCTGAAAGAATTCTAATTTTTAACTCAGACCGAACCTTTATAGAATATTATCCAGCATAAATATTATTTATTTGTAAATTTGTATATTGCTGAATATTAGCATTTTAGCCATTTTTAGAATAAATTAAAATAAAAAAATGTTAATTTTAGCAACAAAATCATGTATTTACAGTGTTTTAATCGCTTGAAAATTGCATATTCAGATTTGAATTGTATGTATTTTAACGAAATTTATTTTCAGGCGATTAAATAAAAAGTATAAAAAAATCGGATTTTATTCAATATTTTTCTAATTTTGTATAATAATTCATTACACAAAAAACAATCAATATGTATAAAAATAAGCTACAAATAAATGATTATTCAAGCGAAGAAATAAAAAAATTAATAAATTCGAACAATTGTTATAAAAAAGGATTAAAATTGTTTGCTATTTATCTTTTTTCAAAAGGTTGGAGTGCAAGAAAATTAGAAAGTTTATTTGATATAAGTTTTAAACAAATTACAATTTGGATACATTATTTTAATTTGGAAGGCGAAGCGAGTTTGAATGATAAGCCTAAAACAGGACGGAAACCGGGATTGACAAATGAGCAAAAAGAAGAGTTAAAAAAAATTATACTTACACAGAAACCAGAAGAATTTGATATTGAAGAAAAACGCTGGAACGGAAGGAATATTACTTTGCTTGTAAAAAATCATTTTAATGTAAATTATCAAAAAGCACAAATCTACAATATTATAAAATCATTGAAAATAAAATATGAGAATGGTCTATGGAAAGTTTAAAATTATATTTTTTATTTTTCATTCTATCATTGAACTTTTGAATTTAATATTTTTCATACATTTAAAATGTTTCTTAGGACATTTTTTGTAACCTATTTTTGAACATGGTCTGCATCTCAAATTTTTCACTTCAATTGTTATATATTTTTTATCTGGCATATATGGATACATTCCAAATTCAGGAATTGTATTTCCCCATATAGATATAATTTTTTTGTTAAAAGCGGCAGCAATGTGCATAAGTCCTGTGTCATGTGTGATTACAATTTTGGATTGTTTGGCAAGTGAAGCAGATTGATTAAGATTATATTTTCCGCAAGAATTAAAGATTATATTTTTTGATTCGTGTTCAACAAACTCCCCTACCCTATTATCTGCTTTGCCTCCAGAAATAATTATTGGATATTTAATATTATTACAAATTTCAATTATTTGTTCTGGAGGTAATTTTTTTGTATTGTGTTGCGCACCGATTGCAAAAAAAACATAATTTTTATGAAATTTTTTTGGTAATGAATTAATATCAACTTTGTCTTTTTGTGGAATAAAATAATCTAAACCTTTATTATCATTCTGGATACCAAACTTTTTTATCGTATTCAAATATCTATCTACTATATGTGTGTCTGGTAGTTTATTTATTTTAAAATTTACAATTAAGAACTTTCTGATATTAATTTTATTAAAACTTTCCGTTGGGATTTTTAAATTTAATTTAATTCTTAATGTTCTGATATTATTATGCAGGTCGATTATATAATCAAATTTTTCTTTTTCTAACTCTTCAATTGTCCGTCTAAAATTTTTGTTCAAAATATGTATTTTATCAATATACGGATTATTAATAACAATTATTTTATATTGTTCCTTAGTAAGAAAATGAACAAGTGCCTCTTCTTTATGTTGTTTTTTTAAACATCTAATAACAGGAGTAGTAAGCACAATATCACCAATCGAACTAAATCTTATAATTAAAAATTTTATCATTTTTTTAAGAATTAATTAAAAACTTAATGGCTACGGAAGCACAATATAAACCAAATACAGCAGGCATATACGAAATCGTTCCAACCGTAGTTTTTTTATTTTCGCTTGGTTCTGTAATAATTGCTTCTTTTATTATTTTTTCGGTACTGAAAACAACCTCAAAACCTTTTCTTATCCCAACACGATAAAGACGTTTACGAACCATTCTTGCCAAACCACAATTATATGTTTTACTAATATCTGCAATTTTTACTTTTTCTATATTCATCTTTCCGCCAGCTCCCATCGAACTAACAAACGGAAATTGCATTCGCATACATTCTGATATAAATTTAACTTTAGGTGCAAGAGTATCAATCGCATCTATTACAAAATCATAATTGTATCGTTGTAATAAATTTGTTATTTCTTCGTCTTTAATATATTTTTTTACGACATTTACTTTTATATTCGGATTTATATTTTTTATTCTTTCGGCAAACAAATCTGTTTTATTTTTTCCAACAGTATTTGTTAGAGCAATTATCTGTCTATTAATATTACTTTCGTTTACAGTATCTGCATCAACAATTGTTAATTCACCTATTCCAGAGCGACTTAATTGTTCAACTGCATATCCGCCGACACCACCCAATCCTGCAATCAGAACATGAGATTTTTTTAGTTTATTAACATTTGCTTTGCCAAGCAATAAAATTGTTCGAGAGTTTATTTCTTGATTCATAATACTTTCTAAAATCTATATTTTTAATAGTAAACATTTAATTATTTAGCTCAGGTAATTAATCAATTAACATACAAAATTAATAAATATTTATTAAACCAACAAAAAGACAATAGACAAATATTATTTATAATTTAATATTATATGAAAAAATATTTTTTATATAATATTTTTTTACTATCTTTGTTTTTTAATAACAAAGATTTTACGTATGTTATTTTTATATATTGTGATGTTGCAAATTATATATAATATAAGTAAAAATCGTATAAAATTTAGTATAATACTTATTGACTTTTTTTCAATATATGTATATCTTTATTTTTTAATAACTTTTAATTTAATAAAGAAATGAAATCAAAAAAATTATTTACAAGCGTTTTATTACTGTTTTTGTTTGGAACTCTTAGTTCTCATGAGTATGAAAGCAGTACTAATATTATGAATTTGATTATTACGGAAGATAATTTTTCGAGTTCAAAGAATCATGCAATTCCTATTGGTAAGGAGTATTTGGATAATGATACTTGTTTTGCATCGTTTTCTTTTTCACAAACATCATCTGACGGTTTAATTTTTGAATTTTATGATTCTTCGTTCAGTCCGTCAGGAGAAATAGATACATATACATGGGACTTCGGCGATGGAAATTTTAGTTCTGAAATAAATCCAATACATACTTATGAGCAGGAAGGAGAATATATTGTTATTTTACAAATTGATGCAGGAGATTGCAGAAGTTTTTTCGAAACAATTATATACGCAGGCGAGAATAATTGGTATTCCGATGATTGTATGTCTTTATTTTGGTTTACAACAAATCCAAATAATTATAAAGAATTTTATTTTAATGATTTTTCTTATGGAAATGGTGAAATTCTTTTTTGGGTCTGGGACTTTGGAGACGGGAATACAAGTATTTTACAGAACCCTTTGCATGAATTTGAAGAAGACGGAGAATTTGAAGTTACTCTGACAATAATCACAGAGACTTGTGAAAGTGAATTTACTATGGAATTAAATGTTTATGAATCTGGTACGGCTGGAGATTCTTTGATGCCATTGTTTATTCCAGAAGTTGTAGAAGGAGGAGATAGTATTTATTTTCATAATTTAAGTCAAGGAACAATAACAGAAGAAATGTGGGATTTTGGTGATGGAGAATATTCATTCGACCACGACCCAACTCATAGATTCACAGGAGGTATTCATGAGGTTGCACTGTCGGTTTGGAACGAAGAAGAAAGTAACACAATAGTTATTGAATTTAATTTTGAAAATGAAACTAAAACAAGTATTGAAATTATAAAAACTTCATTTTATCCGGGTGGAATAAGTTCTGTTTCAGAGAATATAACAGATAAAATAAAATTGTATCCAAATCCAGCAAACGAATATATAACAATAAATAAATTATCTGGAAATACAAATATTAATATTTTTGATATAACAGGTAAAAATATTTATAAACAAAATAATTGTTATCAGAAAAATAAGATAATAAATATTCAAAATTTCCCGAAAGGAATATATTTTATTTATATAAATGACAATGGAAATTTATCTGTAAATAATTTTCTAAAAATGTAGAAGATTGATAAATTAAGTTCTCAATAACTTGTATTAGTAATAAAAATAATCATATATGAAAGGAACAAAAATTATTATTATATTAGTTCTATTTTTCGGAATTGTAGGTTTTTTTTCTAATTGTGAGAAGCAGAGTTTTAATGAACCAGAACAAAATTTGGATACAGTAGATTTTGAATCAAATATTAGTATTAAAGATTTGAAGGATACTTACTATGGTGGCATGCAACTTATAGATACAAATTTTATTATAAGAGGAACAATTATTGCTAACGATAAATCTGGCAATAACTATAAAACAATTGTGATACAGGATAGTACTGCTGGTATTGAAATAGGATTAAATGCAACAGAATTGCATAATGATTTTCCTGTTGGGCAATTGATTTATATCAAATGTAAAGGTTTATATCTTGGCGATTATGGTGGTGTTGTAAAACTTGGTTCTGATTACGAAGGTGAAATAGGAAGAATAGAAGAACCGTTAATTAAACTTTATCTTTATAAATCAAGTGGAGGTTTGGCTATCGAACCACAAAGTGTGAGCATTGATAAGCTTGGAAACGAACATCTGAACACATTAATAAAATTAGAAAATGTTCAATTTAAATCAAGCGAAACTGGTAAAACTTATGCTGATGCTGTTTATAATGTTGATTATTTTTTGGAATTAGAAGATTGTCAAGAGAACAGTACGGTACTTCTGACAAGTGGTTATGCGGATTTTGCAAGCGATACATTGCCGACTGGAAACGGAAATATTACAGCAATTTATAGCAAATATAATAATAGTGATCAGTTTGTTGTTCGTAATGTAAACGAGGTTAATTTGATAAATAAACGTTGTGGAGCATGGTTTAAAGAAGATTTTAATGAGTTTGCTAGCTTAGGAATTTTTTCTGGATATAGTGTAAAAGGAGATATTAAAGCATGGGAACAAAGTGCAGGAGGAGGTCTTAAATTTGCAAAAATGACTGGATATTATTCAAAAACTTATGAAGAAAGTGAAGATTGGTTGATTTCAAATGCAATAAATTTATCTGGACAAACGAATGCTAAATTATCTTTTTCGCACTGTGTTAATTATTTTACAAGTTATGATGATACGAAAGTATTTATTTGTGATGATTACGATGGACAAAGCAACCCCAATAATAGTGGGACTTGGACAGAGATAACTAACTATACAAATCCAAATGGACATAACTGGGATTTTGTTAATTCTGGTGATATTGATATTTCTGATTACGATAACAAGCAGGAAGTTTATATTGCTTTTAAATATTTAAGCGAACCTAATGACGCTTGTACATGGGAGATTGATTGGGTACAAATAACAGTTGATTAAATTGAAATTATAATTTAATTTACCACTACTCTACCCTACTCAAACGATATTATATTTTTGGTTTACAGCTTTATTTTGATAAAATAACAAAGTTGTAAACCCAAAATTATAAGTTTGATAATTTTATTTTAAATAAAATTATTCACTAATTAAACAATTTTTTATTTACAAAACATATATTTTATGAATTTTTTAGAACTTGCAAAATCACGTTTCTCATCGCGTGATTATCTTAATATACCTATTGAAAATGAAAAATTATTAAGAGTACTCGAAGCTGGTCGTGTTGCACCTTCGGCAGTAAATAGACAGCCTTGGCATTTTGTTGTGATAACTAAAAAGGAACGTTTGAAAGAATTATCTGTTGTATATCATCGCGAATGGTTTAATAATGCGCCTGTTTATATTTTTATGTGTGGCGATGTTGACAAAGCATGGGTCAGAAGTGCTGACAATAAAAACCACCTTGATATTGATATTGCAATAGCAACAGACCATATCACATTACAGGCAAGCGAAATCGGTCTTGCTACTTGTTGGATTTGTGATTTTGATGTTAAACAAACAAAAAAACTTCTAAATTTGCCCAAAAATATTGAACCAATTGTCGTGCTTACATTGGCTTATCCAGCTGATAAAACAGACATAAAAAGACACAATTGGAAAAGAAAAAATATAAAAGAAATTATTCATTGGGAAAACTTCTAAAATTATGAAACAAAAATTCAATCTTATCCTACTTATAATTGGAACGATTATATTTAATATTTTGTTCTGGCATGAGAACATAGGAAACAACGCAATACTATACTCTATTTTTATTTTAGTAACTGCTTTCTTTACAAATAAGGAAAGATTTTATTCGCCAGTAGTTATAATCAATTCATTAGGAATAATCATATCATCGTCTGTTGTTGCTTATCATGCGTCTGATTTTGCAATATTTGTTTGGATAATATCACTGGTGTTATTCCCAGCATTTATACACAATAAAGATTTAAAAACTTATGTATTTGTCTTGCCAACAGCAGTGCTGGCATATTTTACACTGCCTGATTATTTACAACGAATAGAGACAGGTAAAATAAAATCAAAAAAAACCAGAAAACTATGGCGTTACATAAAAATAGGAATAATACCATTTATTATATTATATATATTTTATTGGATATTCAAATATGCCAACAAGATATTTGATGAAATTACAGATGATATTTTTGATAGGTTTAATGATTGGTTCTTCCAAATATTCCAAAATTTTTCTCTTGTTCAGATATTATTTATTATATGGAGTTTCACAACCACAGCTTGGCTATTCAGAGGAGCGTATAAATATTTTGTTGAAAAAGAAAAGAAAATGTCAGATGTAATTATTAGAAAAAGAAAAATAAACAAAAAAAATATATACGTAAGACTTCCGAAATATATTAATATGAAACTAAGAAACGAGTTCCGTATTGGCGTACTTACAATTATTCTTGTAAATTTTTTGTTGTTGATTATTAACTTAATTGATATAAGTTGGATATGGTTTAATTTTGAATATACAAATAATATGAACCTGTCAGATTTTGTTCATAAAGGTACATATTTATTGATATTTAGTATTTTTCTTTCAATAGGAATTATGTTATATTTTTTTAGAAAGAATCAGAATTTTTATCCAAAAAGAAAAATTTTACAAATTGTTTCTTACGTATGGATTTTTCAGAATATATTATTACTAATATCTGTTATAATAAGAAATTTTCATTACATAAATTATTTCGGACTTGCTTACAAAAGAATAGGATTATTTTTCTTTCTTATCTTAGTTTTTATTTTTCTGATTAGTCTTACAATAAAAATAAAAGACAGGAAAACGACTTTTTATTTATTTAGATTTAATTCAATAATATTATATGTTGGTTTCATTTTTTTTGCAGTACCTGATTGGGATATAATAATTGCGAAATATAATTTAAACACAGAAACGAGAACTGAAATTGATGTTAATTTTTTGTTAAAACTTGACGCAAAGACAATGCCTTATATAGATAAAAATATTGAAATACTTACAAAAGCAAACAGTAAAAAAATTATTTTGCAAAGTAATTACAATGACAGATATAATAAAAAATTAGATAATTTTTTGAATGAATACGAAAAAAAATCGTGGCTGTCGAGAAACTATGCAGATACGAAAGCTTTTAATTATTATAAAAACAAAAAGATTCAAAATTCAAAATAATTTTTATAATTTGTTAATTATAATGTTTTTTTATCTGTGAAAATCCGTATAATCAGTGTTTGTCTGTGTTCCTATTATTCTACTATAAAGTAACGCTTATAACATTGATTTGACGAGTTAATACTATTTTTTTAATTTTAATTTTAATTTTTAACCTTTAATTATTATATTTATGGATTTCATTATGATTTTAATTGTTATAGGAGTTTTGCTTCTATTTAGTTTTTTTACTTTTCTTGTGAAAAGATATAAAAGATGTCCTTCGGACAAAATTCTTGTTGTGTATGGTAACGTTGGAGGAAAAGATAGATCTGCAAAATGTGTACACGGTGGTGCGGCATTTATAATTCCTATTATTCAAGATTATGAATTTATGGATTTAACTCCAATTCCTATTGAGGTTCCTCTTGAGAACGCTCTTAGTCGTCAGAATATTCGTGTGAATGTACCTTCTCGTTTTATGGTTGGCGTATCTACTGAGCCGGGTGTTATGCAAAATGCGGCTGAACGTTTGCTTGGATTAACTCAATCTGAAATTAGACATCTTGCTGCTGATATTATTTTCGGACAGTTACGTGTTGTTATTGCTACGATGGATATAGAAGAAATTAACGCTGACCGTGAAAAATTTCTTGTGAATGTATCTTCAAGTGTGGAACACGAATTACGTAAGATAGGTTTAAAACTTATCAATGTAAATGTAACTGATATTACTGATGAGGCTGGATATATAAATGCACTTGGAAAAGAAGCAACATCTCAGGCGGTTAACGAAGCCAAAAAACTTGTTGCGGAGAAGAATAGAGACGGAAGTATTGGTGAAGCAGAGGCTCTACGCTCACAGCGTATTAAGGTTGCTGAGGCAGATTCAGTAGCTCAGATTGGAGAAGCAAATGCAAACCAAAGAAAAAGAACAGATATATCCGCAGCCAATGCAAAAGCTGTCGATGGCGAAAATAAAGCCAAAATAGCCATTGCAAATTCAGATGCTGATAGACGTAAAAATGAAGCGGAAGCACGAAAAATTGCTGTTATTGCAGAAGAGGTAAATAAAGCACAAGCACAAGAACAAGCATACCTTGCCGAAAAAGAAGCCGAACTTAAACGTGCAGAACGTGAACGAGCAACTAAAATTGCCAACATTATTGTTCCAGCAGAAATAGAAAAACAAAAAATAGAAATTGATTCAGAAGCCGAAGCAGAGCGAATAAGACGTATTGCAAAAGGTGATGCTGATGCGGTACTTATGGAAATGCAAGCAGAAGCAAAAGGTAATTTTGAGATATTGACAAAACAAGCTGAAGGTTTTAAAAAACTTGTTGATGCCGCTGGAGAAGATGCACGTGATGCTGTACTTATGATGATAGTTGATAAACTTCCAGAGCTTGTTAAAACACAGGTAGAGGCTATTAAGAATATTAAAATTGACAAAATTACAGTTTGGGATAGTGGTGGAAGTAGTAAAGACGGTAACAGTTCAACAGCAAATTTTATGAAAGGAATGATGGGAGCGGTGCCTCCATTAGAAGACCTATTTAAACTTGCAGGAATGGAATTGCCTAATTATTTGAAAGGAAAAAACAATGATATAGAAAATGCAATTATCGAAGATAAATCAAAAGGATAGATAATAAAATCTTTAAACATGTTAGCTATTTTTGTTTATAAAATATGATAATATATACAAAAATAGCTACACTTTTTTGAAAAAATTTTCACTTTAATTTTTTATAATTTTGCTTATCGCTTTACTTTCATTGTGCAAACGGTCAACCGCAGTTATAGAAAAAGTATATTTTTTACGAAACAATGCTCTTCGTCTCGGTATTTTAATATAAGGCTTTCTAACTATTTTATAAATATTTTTTGGGTCATTTAACGAACCAGATTTTTTTCCATCAAAACGATAAACAACAAAATAAGTTGCTGTATCTATTGCTGTTCTTTTTTCTGTTTCTGATTTTTGCCATTTAAGAATAATATGTTCTTTTGTTTTTTGTGTAAATATATTACCTGGTCTTTTCGGAGGTATTGAATCTATCCATTTCATAGTTGGAATTAATGCTGGATATTTAAAAAAATTATTTTTTAAAGAATCGCATACTCCATTTGGATTTCGTTCAAATATTTTTGACCTAAAATATATACAACCATTTATTCTTGAATATTTACGATTTATTCTGTTTTGATTCGGAATCTGCGATGGATCTTTCCATTCTGCATTCGCAGAATTTACCTTGTAAACCCCCTGCCCTATGTACAAATGTTTTCCAAAAGAATTAGCAGCCCACCATTTAGTTAATACTTCGTATGCAGCCGCTTTTTTTCCTATCTCCCAATAAATTTGAGGTGCAACATAATCCAACCAACCATTCTGTAACCATTTTCTTACATCTGCATAAAGCCCATCATAATTTGTATATCCACCAGTTTCAGAACCTCTAATATCTTCTTTTTTATTTCTCCATATTCCAAAAGGACTAATGCCAAATTTTACATAAGGTTTAATAATTTTTATGCTGTCATGCAACATTTTAATAATTATATCTACATTATTTCTTCGCCAATCTGGTTTATTTGAAAACATTAATGTTGTATCCTGAACTTTATTTATAAGTAAAATAGAATCGTTTTTATCGACAGTAATAATAGAAATTATACTGTCTGGATATTTTTTTAGATTGTATTTATCGAAAGCTTTATCGTCTGGAAAATCAATATCAACACCTTTATTTTTTTGTTTATAAGGATAAAAATAATCATCAAAATGAACAGCATCAATATCATATCGAAGGACAACATCTTGTATAACCTTAACTACAAACTCTCTAACTTCTGGTAACCCTGGATTGAAATATTTGTTACGACCATAATTTACAAACCATTCAGGTTTATTTTTTGTTATATGCAAACTGTCGATTTTTGTTTTTTTATAATTTACAACAGCTCTATAAGGATTGAACCATGCGTGAAATTCCATATTTCGTTTATGGGTTTCTCTTATCATAAATTCCAAAGGGTCGTAATATGGTTGTGGTGCTTTCCCTTGTGTTCCTGTTAGCCACTGCGACCAAGGTTCATATTTCGAATAATAAAAAGCATCTGCTGAAGGACGTATTTGCATAATTATTGCGTTCATTCCTATACTTTTATGCAAATTAAGTAGCTTTATAAATTCTTGTTTTTGCTCTTCCGATGACTGATTTTTGGCTGGCCAATCTATCCTTTCTACTGTTGCTATCCAAACAGCTCGCAGTTCATGTTTGGGCGAAAGACTTTGACTGTTAACATTAAATATTGCAACAATCGAAAAAAGTAATAAAAAATATTTCTTTAAATATCTTTTATCAAAATAGTTTTTCATAATTTAATTTTTAATTTTTGATTTTTTTATTAAATTAAGAAGGGGAAGCTATGCGCCTCCCCCGAAATTTAAAAGATTACAAAATAAGTAAAACTTTTTTAAACAAAAAAATAATTATTAGTCAATTCTCATTTTTTCATTACAATTACTACTTAACAATAGTTATTTTTCTTTCTGTTGAAATATTATTTTTTGTTATTTTAGCTACATAAACACCACACGGCAAATTAGAAATATCAATCAATTTGTTATCAGAATCAATATTTTTGTTTAAAACAAGTTTTCCTGTGATGCCATAAATATTTACAACAGCATTCTTTGCACCTGTAACTGTTATATATTTTTGTGCTGGATTTGGATATAAATTTATTTCATTGTCCAAGATATTATTTATTGCATCTCCATCGTCTGTTGTGAAAGTAATATCAAGACCTTCAAAAACCATGTCTTCATTATTTTCAATAAGACCACTGGCGATATTCAAATTAATATCAGTATTAATCGGCATATTTACGACAGGGTTTAATGTTATAATTGTTTTTTCATCGTTAATGCCTGCCGTATAATCTATGTTTTCTTTTGTTATTGTTGCAAGGTTCACAAAGTCAGAAATATTTTCATTCGTAATTTCGCTGTCATCTACAAATCTCATTGCTTGGTTGAAAGTTATTAAAATATCTGTATCTACATTAACACCTGTTTGTCCGTTTTGAATATTTGAACTTCCTTGTGGTGTTGTACTTCCAGCAAGTGACCATGCCGATTGAAAAATTTCTTTTGTTATATCATTTTGAATAAATACAACAACAGATAAATCGTCCATCTCTTCTACGTTTGTTGATGACATATCAGTACTTTCGTTAATAAATAAATGCTCATCAGAAACAAAATTTGTCGTTGTCCCACCTGCACCAGGTAACATTTTCATCATAACATAATGAAATTCAGTTTCACCATTATTTCCAACATTTCCAGTAGTCTGGTTTTCAACAACTACTGTATGTACTGTAAAATTTTCGGCACTTAGATAAGGTAATATATCTATTTGTACATCAATGTTGTCTCCGTTAATCTGGTGAGTTGCATTTATTTCAAAAAATGCAGCTTTGGCTATTTGTGTATTAAAAGCGTTGTTTACTCCAGAGCTATTTGTTGAAGTTGCAACTCCTCCTGTTACAAGGTAAGGTACAGCATTTACACCATAATATACTCTTCTTGCTCCGCCTTCTTCTGTATAATAAGGGTCGCCTGGCGATGGCCAACTCATCTGATATTTAATTACTGCACATTCTCCCTCGTGTGATGTTAAGAATGGAGTAAATGTACCAGAATTAAAACCTGCACAAGGGCCACATGTTGAACTTGTAAACTCCTCGAACAAAGGAAAGTTAGCAACAGTTTGTGTTGCAATATTTTCTGTTTGAGAAATTAAATCATTAGATGTGTCATCATCGTCACCGTTACCGTTTAAATTTGATACCCAAACTTTTAGTTCTTGTTGTCCAGAACTTGCAGACCAAACAGTTGTAAATGTATAATTATAGGTCTCAGCAGTTGTAATATTTAATCCAGTTAAATTTTCCGTCACCACATCGCCATCATCTATCTGATACGAAATATCAACAGAGTTCATATCCGTTAAACCAGCATTTTGTATTGTACACTCAATATCAATATCGCCAGCTGCTGTATAAGGACTTGTATTTATTGATGCTGTAAGAACATCATTATTATCTGGAAGAATTAAAATTAAATCATCAATGTACCAATCATTTATTTGATAACTATTTCCTGAAAAAAATAAACACATCTGAAAATCAGAAGCTCCAACATCAGCATTTGATATTAAAACATCAACAACTTCAGTAACGTTAGCTCCTGACATTGACCAAACAGTATTCCAAGAACCACCACCAGACCTTGTCGCAACACCAACTGAATATCCTGCACCGTAATGGTCAACTGAATGTTTAAAAGATAAAATAACAGAAGTACTTCCTGTCAAATCAATTTCAGGAGAGATTAAACGACTGTCTCCATTAAATTCTGGGCTCCAATGAAATTTAACTTCAGGTGCAGTTCCTCCAGCTGTTGCGCCGTTGTTCGATCCCCAATTACCACTATTAGCATCTATTGTCCAATCCGTTGGTGGCACACCACTGCTAAAATCCTCATCTATCAAAACTGTTCCTTTCTGAGCAAAACTAAAAATTACAATACTTGTAATAAAAAGTGTAAAAATAAATTTTTTCATAATTAAATAAATTAAATGTAAAAATGTTCAACAATCTGAAAAGATTGCTGAAGTATTTTTTTATAATAAACAAAAAACTTACTTATTTATTATAAGTTTTTTTGTTTCAATAAATTCTCCGTCTGCAATAATTGAATATAAATAAATTCCAGAACTTAAATCATCTGTTTGAATTTTTACTGTTTCTTTAGAATTATCAACATCAATTACTTTAATTTCTTTTCCAATTATATTTCGTATAGATATTTGATAATTTTTTCCCAAATCGTTGCATTGGATATATAAGAAATTTTTTGATGGATTTGGATAAATGGATATTTTTGATTTAGAGTTTAATTCTTCAATTGCTGAACTTTCGTCATATTTATATGTAAACTGGATATAATTGTCTGGGTCTGTTGCTTCGTAAAATTTAAGAACATAAGTTGCAATTCCAGTAGTCCCGTTAATTCGATGCAAAAAATGGTTTCCGTTAGGTGTTGATGCACCTGATTCCAAGACAAAAGGTCCACCTGTTGGATATCTTGCTCCTTCTTCCATATCGTCAATACATTGCTCTCCAAAACACCATTCCATCGTACTGCCACTGGGACGTTCAATATTTAAAGCTTCTAAATAAACTCCTATCTCATCTCCTCCGTTGTTTGTTAATACAAATTCCAAGTTGTACTCTGTATAAAATGTAAGAACTGCATTATTTTCTATTGTACTCCCATCGTCAAGACGAACAAGAGAAAGTTGAGCGAACAAACAACTAATTGAAAATAAAGCAAAAATTGTTAAAAAGATAATTTTTTTCATAATTTAATTTTTTTTGTTAAAAGAATAGTTCATAAAAAGTTTCATAATTCATTTTGAGATTTTAATAAAAAAATATCAGAATATTAAGAATTATGCAAGGGAACAAAAATAAACAAAAAATTAGAAATTAAAAATTTTCTAATTATAATAATATTTTGTTGAAAAATATAAATATTTTGTATTAACGTAGCAATCAATAAGTTCGCTGTCAAATTTTCACTGTATTTTTTTATTTAATTTTTCAAAAACTGAGCTATTTATCTCTTTTTTTGTTGTATATGTTCCATAACAAATTATAATTATAATTTAATTCGCCATAATTAAGGACATTATTCATTTTGCAAAATAATTAGTGCAGACGCATCAAAATATTTAAGTTCTGAAAAATCAAGAAATTACTATTTTGAATAGTAGTGAGTTTTAATAATTTTCTTCACTGTTCTGTTCTATAAATCAAACCATTTGCAAAAATCTTCTTGTTTCCTTCGTGCTTCTTTATTATGAAAAAATTCTCCACTTTCTGTATCAAAATAATAATCTTTTTTTCTGGTATTGATATTCTCAACTGTTTGTTTTATTGCCTTTGTTATAAAATACAGTTCTTCGTTTGTCATTGTTGGATGAATTGACACACGAACCCATCCGGGTTTTTCTGACAAATTTCCCAGATTAATCATATCTGTTATTCTATGCGATTCTATTTTTGTAACATGCAATAAATAATGTCCATAAGTTCCTGCACACGAACATCCTCCTCGAACCTGAATACCAAATTCATCGTTTAATATTCTTACTATTAGGTTGTGATGTATATCTTTAATAAAAAAAGAAAAAACTCCGAGTCTGCATTTATTTTCATAAGATAATATTTGTAAACTTGGTATTTTGTCAAACTCTTCGAATGCGATTTTAATTAGTTCGTGTTCTCTTTTAATAATATTTTCACAGCCCATTTTCTCTTTCAATTTTATTGTGAAAGCTGTTCTTATTGTTTGCAGGAAAGCTGGAGTACCGCCGTCTTCTTTTGTTTCTATATTATTTACATAAGCATATTCGTTCCATCTGTTTGTCCACAGAACAGTCCCACCGCCAGGATTATCAGGTGCTTTATTTTTATACAATTCTTTATTAAATATTAAAACTCCCGAACTTCCTGGGCCTCCAAGCGCTTTATGTGGCGAAAAGAAAATAGCATCTAAACGTTGCATTTCATTTTCGGGGTGCATATCAATATTTATATAAGGAAACGATGCGGCAAAATCAATAAAAGCATAACCTCCATGTTCGTGCATTATTTCGGCAAGTTCGTAATACGGCGGAATAATACCAGTTACATTCGAGCCTGCACTGAACGAACCAATTTTAAATTTACGATTTTTATATTTTTTCAATTCTTTTCTCAAAGTATCTGGATTTGTTTTAATACCCTTACATGGTTCAAGCACAACAACATCAGCCATTGTTTCCAGCCATGATGTATGGTTTGAATGATGCTCCATGTGTGTAATAAACACAATCGGATAATCATCTTTATCAATCTTACTTCGACAATATTTTTGTGCCTGCTCAGGAACCTTCAAACCAATAATACGTTGTAATTTATTCACCGCACCAGTCATCCCCGACCCTTCATTTATAAGAATATCATCATCGAAAGCATTTACATGTTTTTTTATAATTTGTTGAGCCTGTTTGTACAAAAAAGTCATTGTAATACCTGTCTCGCTTGCTTCTGAATGCGTATTGCCAACCATTGGAGCTATAAGATTTCTCATTCTGTCCTCTATCGGTGCATACAATCTGCCACTTGCAATCCAATCTGCATAAATCATTTTCTTAGTACCACAAGATGTTTCAAACTCTGCATCAATACCAATTATATTTTTTCTAAACTTCTCAAAATATTTTTCTAAGCTATTCATTGATTTTGCAATAAATAATTATTTAATTTTTAATTTCTTTCAAAAATATTTACGTATCACAAACTGAAAGATTGTGATACGTTTAAAAATATATTACGGAATTAATATAGCAATTACACTATATTCATAATCTTTATTCTCTCCTTCTGTGTTTACATTTTCTAATTTAACATTTACTGTTGTTTCATCTATTGACCAGTAATTATAAGGAACTTCTGGAACCCATACTATTGTATTCTCACCGTAACCATTTACTATTGTTTCTATACTTAGAGGTATATTATCACCAGATTCGTCAGTCATACTTATATTTGTATTTGAAAAATCAGCATTTTTAATAGAGAAGCTCCATCTATCAGGGATAAGATTTTGAGGCATATATCCTTTGACTGGCCAAGCAATAAATTCTGGAATATTTGCAGGAGTTTCTAATTCTACTCCACCAAAAACCCAAAGCATACTGTAAGAAGAAGCCGAGCCATGTCCCATTGATTTAGTTGAAGGTTTTAGTATCCATCGCCTATGACCTGCTGAATAATTTCCAGAACCGAAATCTAACATATAAAGGTCAATTGAAGCGGAAGCAGTATTTGTTGCAATATTTGAATGACCAGCCGCATCAGCACCTTCTGTTGTATAGCAACTCCACGATGTCGGCGGATTATGATTTAATGCGTTATTGGCAAGCATCATTAATGCTCCTTGCTGGCATTTTGCATTTAGTTCGTCATCAAAATATTCAACATCTGGAATACCAACCATTGTTCTGTAATAATTAATGCGTTGTAATGTTTTCGCTAACGCCTCTGACGATATTGTCCCAGCTTCGCAGTTCGACGTATTACCTGTCCAATCTACACCATAAACATACGATGTAAGAAATTGATTATTGTAAAGGTCTATAATAGCTTGTTTGTCCTGAGTATTTACATTTCCTTCTTCGTTTGTTGTAAAATCTACATCTTCTCCATAAAAGGTACCAGAAGTATTTACGGCTTTTAATCTATAATGATATGTCATGTTCTCTGTAAGACCTATTAACTCTGCATTAACATTTGTTTCTGTATCGTTGTTAATAGTTCCTGGATTTGCATTAATTATATTTCCGTAACTTGTTGTTTCTCCATATTCAAAAGTTACAACAGTCTCAAAGTTATTGGTTTTTACATTCCCTCTTATTGTGGCTGTTGTAAGGTCAACAGATTCAACTGAAAGTGTTGTTACCGTAGTAAAATTCTCGTCATCTACTTTCTCTACAATATCTTTCTCGCAACTAAATAATATAGTTGTCATTAGTAATAAAATAATTGATATGTTTTTAATTCGTACCATTGTAAAAAATTTAATAATTAAGTAATTGTTAAAAAATTATAATAATATATTTTGTTAAAATTTGTATAAGTTTATAGATTTCATACCTTTGTAAAATAATCATTTAATTTAAATGATATGAAACGAGAAACTTACAACAAAGATACAAAATTATAAAATAATTAGGGCAAACGCATCAAAATTAAAAAAAAATTGTTAGAAACCAATATAATTTTATTGTAACCCAAAGATAATTAAAAAATAATGTTTGTTTCGAACATTATTTAATGTTTTACAACACTTTTCTATCATTATATTAATTTGAAACTTAACTTTTATTATCAATTCAAATATATTCTTAGATTTGTTTTCATAGAAAGAGAAATTACAGAATTATTTACAGAAGTTCCTGACCATCGTATTGTAAAAAAATGCGATAATAAATTACATTGGCATTTGGATTTTACATTTAAGGAAGATGCATCAAGGTCGAGAAAAGGGAATGCTCCTGATAATCTAAATATTCTGAGGAAGATAGCATTACAAAGAGTTAGTTTACAGAAAGATAAACTAAGTAAAAAGAAAAGACAATATAAAGCATCTAAGAATAATAGTTATATAGAAGAAATAATCAAAATTTGATGCATCAGCCCTAAATATTTAAAATAAATTTGGATTAGAAAAAAAATAAATACATTATGCAGTTTGATATTTAGTTGAATATTAATATTGAAAAATGTATATAAAAAATCGAACCAAATACAATTTTTAATTTAGATATTTATTTTTGTAGATTAATAATTTAAATTTTTAAAATGCCTGAATCCAACTTTATAGATTACGTAAAAATATTTTGTCGTTCTGGAAAGGGCGGTGCTGGGTCTGTACATTTTTATCGCGACCGTCAAACAGCAAAAGGCGGACCAGATGGTGGTGATGGAGGTCTAGGTGGTCATGTTATAATTAAAGGAAATCGACAACTTTGGACTTTGCTACACCTAAAATATCACAAACATGTACTTGCAAAAAACGGAGAAAACGGTTCTGGAAATAAAAAAACTGGTGCCGATGGTAAATGTGTAACAATAGAAGTTCCGTTGGGAACAATTGCCAAAAATGCCGACAGTGAAGAAGTATTATTTGAAATCACAGAACACGATGAAGAAGTAATACTTATGAGAGGCGGTAAAGGTGGTTTGGGCAATTGGAATTTTAGGTCAGCTACAAGACAAACACCAAAATATGCACAACCTGGTATTCCTCACGCTGAAGCATGGATAATTTTGGAACTCAAAATTCTGGCTGATGTAGGTCTTGTTGGTTTTCCTAATGCAGGGAAATCTACTTTATTATCAGTTGTCTCTGCCGCAAAACCAAAAATTGCAGATTATAAATTTACAACTCTTACTCCTAATCCAGGAGTTGTAAGATATCGTGATAACAAATCTTTTGTTATGGCTGATATTCCCGGTATAATAGAAGGTGCAGCAGAAGGAAAAGGTTTGGGATTGCGTTTTTTAAGACATATAGAAAGAAACTCTGTTTTACTTTTTTTAGTCCCAGCCGACTCTGATGACATAAAAAAAGAATATGAAATTCTTTTATTAGAACTAAAAAAATATAATCCTGAACTATTGCATAAAAATAGAATACTTGCAATTTCAAAATCAGATATGCTTGACGATGAGCTTATTTATGAAATAAAAGAAGACCTACCAAATGTAGATTATGTTTTTATATCTTCAATAGCTCAAACAGGACTTGTTAAACTTAAAGATATTATCTGGATAGCATTAAATAATTGATTGTGTGAAAAATAACTATAAAATAACGAAATAAATTATTTGAAATTTTTAATATACTAAGAAACAAAAATATTAAAAATTGTTTTTAATTAATTTTTTTTTATATTATTGCAAAATAAACAAGAGCAAAAAAATATTATTAAAAACAAAGAGAAAATGTTTTTTTGTATTGATAATCAATAAGTAAGAAGTAAGAAATTATATTTTAGTAAGTATTTATATGAATACTTAACTACTTAAAAAATTAAATATCGCTTTTTTGTTATTGTAATAATATTAATATTACAATATTAAATGTTTAAGAATAGACAACGAATCTAATCATTTTTTAAAACTGGAATTCTTTTTTTTTAATTAAATACAATTTTTTTATGGTTATGAGAAATTTACAAAGAATGCTTTTGTTATTGTTTTTGGTAACAACAACAAGTTTTGTTTTCGCACAGACAAAGATAACTGGAACAGTTACGGCAGATGACGATGGAAACCCAATACCAGGAGTTACGATTACAGTGAAAGGAACATCAGTTGGTACAAGTACAGATGGAAATGGAAAATACATGATAGAAGCTCCTGTTGGTGCTAAAATTTTGATATTTTCTTACATAGGGATGACAACACACGAAGCTGTAATAAACGGAAACATTATTGATTTGGCAATGCTTGGAGAAGATATCGGACTTACTGAAATATACGTAATTGCAGACCGTGCAAAAGAAAGAGAAACACCTGTTGCTTTCTCAGATGTAGATAAAAAAGAAATAGAAGAACAACTCGGCTCAAGAGACATTCCATTGATAATGAACTCTACACCAAGTGTTTATGCAACTGCTGGAGGCGGAGGTTCTGGCGATGCACGTATTAATGTTAGAGGTTTTAATCAAAGAAACGTTGCTATAATGTTAAACGGAGTACCAGTAAACGACATGGAAAACGGATGGGTTTATTGGTCAAACTGGGACGGAATATCTGATGCAACTTCTTCTATTCAGATGCAAAGAGGTCTAAGTGCTGTAAATTTGGCAACACCATCAGTAGGAGGAACAATGAATATTATTACAAGTCCAGCAGAGCAAAATGCTGGAGGAACAGCTAAATTTGAATACGGTTCAGGTAATTTTATGAAAGCATCAGTTACAGGACACTCAGGAATGATTAACGAAAAATTTGCGGCAAGTGCAAGTATAGTTCGTAAGGTCGGAGACGGTGTTATTGATAAAACATGGACAGACGCTTGGGCTTATTATTTCGGGGCTACATACAAAATAAATGAAAAACATAAACTCGAACTTTTTGCACTTGGAGCGCCACAAAGACACGGACAAAACCTTTATAAACAAAATGTAGCTACTTACAGCCACGAATTTGCAAAAGAACTTGGAGTAGTACAGGGAACATTGGATAAATTTCAGGAACAAGACAGAAAATATAATCAGAATTGGGGTAATGTTTCAAATTATAGTCCAGACCAATATTTTTTTGGTAAAGAACGTGAAAGACATGATAAGAGTTTTCTAAATGAAAGAGAAAATTTTTATCATAAACCACTTGTAAACTTAAACTGGTATGCGCATTGGACAAGCAAAATACACCAATATACCACAGTTTATTATTCTGGTGGCAAAGGTGGTGGAACAGGAACTTACGGGAATATTTACAGACGAGATGCCGATGGAGAACTGAGTGATGATGATTATACATATTACTACGGCGATTCGCCATGGAAATGGGATTGGGACGAAACAATAAAAGCTAACTCTGGAAATGATGAAACAGTTTATATTGATGAAGATGAAATCAGCAGAGAAATAGGTGAATCGGTTGGTATTTTAAGAAACAGTAGGAACGACCAAAATATGGTAGGTGTATTATCTAAATTTAAAATTTTGTTTACAGATAATTTTAAAGCTCAGGTCGGTGTTGATTGGAGAAAAGCAAAAATTGACCATTACAGAGAAGTTAGAGATTTGCTCGGCGGACAATTTTTCTATTTTGATGGTAATGAATTTGAAAGCGGAAGCGATTATAACAAAAAACTTGGTGATAAAATAGGTTATTATTCTACGAATACTGTGGACTGGACTGGTTATTTTTTGCAAGCTGAATATAGCACAAAACAATTAACTGCTTACGGTACATTTGGGCATTCGTTTATTGCTTACACATATACAAATCATTTCAAAAAAGACGAAGACGACAATGAACTATTCGCAGAAACAGACATAATACAAGGATATCAAATTAAGGGTGGTCTAAGCTATCGTCCATTTGATGGTTTTAGTGTTTTTGCAAATTATGGATATATTTCAAAATCGCCTATTTTTGATAATGTAATTGATGATAACAGTGGAGCTGTTGCTGACGACCCACAAAATGAAATCTTTAATGCCTATGAAATAGGTGTTAATTATCAAACCGCTTCAAAAACCCTTGATGTTAAATTGAACTATTATAATACAAAATGGGACGACCGTGCAATTAGCAGAGGTATTCAAGATGCTGATGGTAACGATGCAATTATTTTTTTAAGAGGAATGGGACAGAAACACAATGGTTTTGAATTAGAAGCATTTTACAAACCTTTTTATATTATTGAAATCGGTGCTGCTGTATCATTCGGAAACTGGGAATATACAAAAGATGTAAGTGGAACATATCGTAATTTCCAATCTGATGGAAGTTTTGTAGAAGAAGATTTTGATTATTATATAGCAGACCTTAAAGTAGGAGATGCACCGCAAACTCAAATTACAGGAATGCTGACTATAAAACCAATAAAAGGTTTAAGATTACAATTTGATGCAAGATATTATGATAATCATTATGCTGATTTCGAACCAACATCAAGAACTGATGAAGCTGATAAAGAACAGGTTTGGCTTACACCTTCATATTTTATAACAGACCTTCATTTTTCTTATGAAATACCATTAAAGGGCAAGTTTGATATTACTGTTTTTGCTCATGTGTTTAACATACTTGATGAAATATATATTCAAGATGCAGTTGATAATAGTCGTTACAATGGCTATTACGGAGATGATAATCAATATTCTCATACAGTAAATTCGGCT
>JAOZMB010000200.1 GCA_029934515.1 Bacteroidales bacterium | reverse complement strand
TCCAACTAATATAAAATATCCTAAGAATGTAAAAGAACAAACAGAAAATATAAATGATATTGAAATAACATCTTACTTGATAAAATACGATGAAACAAAATGGTAATTCTATTTAAATATTTTGAGGCGTTTGGCATAAAAAATAATTTTTCTTTTATTAAAAAAAAAATATAACTTTGCCAAAAGATATATTTATATATATTTTTAAATAAAAACATGTTTCACTATAAAACAAAAAAATGGAACACCAAACAATATTTTCACCCAAATATATAAAACGAAAAATTGATAATTTCTTATCTGAAAAGATAAAAGACAAAGACGATAAAATCAAAGCGATTACTATTTGGCAAGAAAATATTAACAGCGGAAAAATAATAAAACAAAAAGAAGAAGAATTACAATCACTCTTTTTATATACTTTTTTTGGTGATATTCTTGGGTATGATTATAAAAATTCAACAAGATGGAATTTGTCTATTGAAACAAGAACACAGTTTGATGCAAAAAAATCCGATGGCGCTTTGGGATATTTTAAAATAGACAAACAAAATAATATAAATCAAGACATTAGAGCTGTAATCGAACTAAAAAATGCCAGAACAGCATTAGATAAACCGCAAAATAGAAAAAATTTTAAAGGTACTCCCGTAGAACAAGCATTTATGTATGCCAGCAAAGTTGGCGAGAGTTGTAAATGGGTTATTGTTAGTAACTTCCTTGAAATAAGATTATATCAAGCAAATGATATAAACAAATACGAAAGTTTTAATATAGCAGAACTAACTCTTGATTATGAATTTGCTCGTTTTTATTATCTACTTGCAAAAGGTAGATTATTTTTACAAAGACAAAACTCTGTAATAGAAGAAGCTCTTGCCCAACGTATAGAAAAAGAACAAAAAATATCACACGAATTTTATGCAGAATATAAAATCCTTCGTGAATTTTTTGTTCAGCATTTAATCATTCACAATAAAAAAAAACACGAACCATTAAAATTATTAGAATTTGCACAAACAATAATAGATAGAATTATTTTTATTAGTGTTATAAAAGATTATAATTTAATCTCTCATAATATTATTTCACTTATAAAAAATAGAGCTGAAAGTAGTTTTGCAAGAGACGACGAAGAATTATGGCGAGAATTGAAAAGTTTATTTGTAGCAATGGACGAAGGAATGCCACCACGTGTTCACAAATTTAACGGCGGATTATTTAAGAAAAATATAGAAATTGACAATTTAATAATAAAAGATAAATTTCTTAAATATCTTTTACATTTATCAAGATACGATTTTGAAAGTGAATTAAATATTAATATACTCGGACATGTTTTCGAACAATCAATTGCTGATATAGAAAATTTGAAAATTCATATTCAAAAAAATAATTTTGAAAATTTAACTGATAATATTGACACACTTCTTCAAAATAAAATAGAAGTAGAAATAAATGAGCGAAAAAAATATGGTATTTATTATACCCCAGAACAGATAACAAAATATATTGTTAAAGAAACTATTAGAACTTGGTTAGACGAAAAAAAAGAAAAAATAGGATTAAATAAAGTGTTTGATAATGATAAAGAAAAAGATAAACAATTAGAATTATGGTATAAATACGCAGATATATTACGAGATATAAAAATTCTTGACCCCGCTTGTGGTTCAGGTGCTTTTCTTACACAAACTTATGATTTTCTTTTTCGCGAATGGCAAATATTAATTGATATTATTCAAAAAATAAAAGGAGTTTTGCCAGTCATAAAAACAAATGCCTCATTAGATATTCAAACCCAAAATATTCCAAAAAGATTTCAAAATTTTAATATTAAAAAAAATATTGTAAGTAATAATATTTTTGGAATAGACATCAATAACGAAAGTGTAGAAATAACAAAACTTGGCTTATGGCTCAAAACGGCATCTAAACAAGATAGTCTCGCAGTATTAGAAAGCAATATAAAAATAGGTAATTCATTAATTGATGATAAAAAAATTGCAAACGAAAAAGCATTTGTTTGGGAAAAAGAATTTAAAAAAATATTAAATAATGGTGGTTTTGATATAATTATAGGAAATCCACCATATATTCGTCAAGAAATTTTAGATAAAAAAGAAAAGGAATTTCTCATAAAACGTTATCCACAAACTGGCAATGCTCTTGCCGATTTATACGTTTATTTTTACGAAAAAGCAATAGAAGTTTTAAAGCCCAATGGTAATTTATCTTTTATTACTTCGAATAGGTGGTTTAAAACAAAATATGGAAAGAAATTAAGAAAATATCTTAAAAATATGGATATAAGAAAGGTGATAGATTTTTTTGAAAATAAAATTTTTAAAGATGCTTCTATTGATACACAAATTATTTTATTGAAAAATAAAAAAATAACTGCCAAATTTGATTATTACCCTATTGTAGAACTTTCTGATTTTGAAGATTTTAATTATGAACCTATAAAAATTGATACAACAGATTTTAACGGCTCAGAATGGATTTTTGCTAAACCAGAACAATA
>JAOZMB010000021.1 GCA_029934515.1 Bacteroidales bacterium | reverse complement strand
TAATAAGTACTTTACAAAAAACAAATCAAAAAGTTATTTTTTAACGATTACTTATCATTGAATTTTTCAGAACTATTAATAATTTAAAAATAAAAATAATATGAGTTTTTTTAAAACATTGAAATTAAATGAAAATGACAACAATATGTCAGATAAATTGAACGAAAATATTGAATCTGTAAAATGTTTAATAATAGGTTCAGGACCAGCTGGATATACAGCTGCCATTTATGCGGCAAGGGCTAATCTGAAACCTATTGTAATACAAGGTATGGAAGCTGGCGGACAATTAACAACAACTACAGAAGTAGAAAATTTTCCCGGTTATCCAGAAGGAGTTACTGGTCCTGTGATGATGGAGGACATAAAATCACAAGCAGAACGCTTTGGAACAGATATTCGTTGGGGAGAAGTAACTGCTGTCGATTTCTCTAAACGTCCATTTAAAGTGATTGTTGACGAGGAGAAGCATTTTGAGGCGGAAGCAGTTATCATAGCTACGGGGGCAACTGCAAGATATCTTGGTCTCGAATCAGAACAAAAATACAAAGGTGCAGGAGTGTCTGCCTGTGCAACATGTGATGGTTTTTTTTACAGAGGAAAAAATATTGCAGTAGTAGGAGGTGGAGACACAGCTGCCGAAGAAGCAATTTATCTATCAGGATTAGCAAAAAAAGTTTATTTGATTATTCGTAAACCTTTTATGCGGGCTTCAAAAGTAATGATTAAAAAAGTGGAAAATACTTCTAATATTGAAGTCCTTTACGAACATAATACAAAAGAAATCGTTGGTACAAATGTTGTTACTGGTGCGATTCTGATTAAAAGAAAAGGAGAAATAGATGAGTGCGAAATAAAAATTAATATAGATGGTTTTTTCGTTGCAATAGGACATAAACCAAATTCAGAAGTTTTTGCAAAATACATAAATACTGATAAAACTGGATATATAAAAACAATACCCGGAACTTCAAAAACAAATATTCAAGGCATATTTGCAGCAGGAGATGTACAAGACCCTATTTATAGACAGGCTGTTACAGCGGCAGCATCGGGTTGTATTGCAGCATTAGACACAGAAAAATTTATTGCAAGTCAAGAATAAAATAATATTTATTTTTTATAAAAAACAGAACAATAATTTAACTTTATTTAATTAAAAGTATCATTATTTATTTCTTAAATAACATCTGAAAATTAACTTAAACGAATTGAATGTAAATATATTGAAAATGAAAAATTTTAAAATAATATTAATAATTATAACAGTATTTTCAATAACCATCTGGCTATCATGTTCTTCAATTCAAAAATATTTGGACGCTACTGGAATAAAAGAAATTGCAAAAGAATTTAAAGAAAATTTTAATGCAGGAGAACCAGAAACTTTACGAAACTATATTGATACTTTTAATTTACAAAAAAATACCATTCCTATTGAAATAAATAATATTACTGTTTCAAAATTTAGAAATAAAAAAGTTGCAGAAATTGTGGGCGAAAATATAACGGCAAAACTTCTAAGTTTCCCGTCACATATAACAGTTCCTGAAAAACAAGACACAGCAAGATTTTTTATTTTCCAAAATTCCAAAATCCAAAATAATAAAGCTATCTTGTGGATACCAGGTAAAGGAATTTCAAATTTTGCTTTTCGATTTATCAAAGATATTTTTTATACAGAATTAAAACACGGTTATAATATTCTGTTGTATATTCCGCCATATCACATGAGTAGAAAAACAGAAAATAGTCCAGAAACTTTTTTTACTTCAAACGTTTATTATAATTTGCAATTATATACAGAATGTATAAGAGAATTAAGAACAGCTTATCATTTCTTAAAAAAACAAAATGTAAATAGTATTTCTGGTTGGGGCGGTTCAATGGGAGCAAGTATGTTATGTGAGCTTACAAATATTGAAACTTTTGAACATATTTGTTTAATGATTCCTATTCTTGACTGGAAAACACTTACTTATAATAACAAATATACAGAAGAAATTATTCCAAAATACAAAAAAGCTGGATACAATACAAAACTTCTTAAAGATGCTTACAATTTAATAAGTCCGATAAATTATTCATTAAATATAAATCCAGAAAATATACAAATTCAATATGCAAAATATGACCAACTAACTCCAGAAAAAGTTACAACAAAATTTGCAAAAAAAAATAAAATAAAAAATATAAATGGATATTATAAAAGTCATGCTACAATACTTTTATCTGGAAAATTATATGAAGATTACTCAATTTTTTTAGATTCAGTTAATCAATAAATCATTCTACAAATTTTTAAATAAAAATAATTATGAGAATAAGTCAAATGATGCACTTTCCTTTGATGGGAGCAGGAACAGGAATATATGTTGATACATTAACAACGGCACTAATAAAAGGTGGCGATGATGTTCACGTGCTTTGTTCGCATCACGAATTACCAAAAAAAAACTATCCAGTTGATGCTGTTTTGTTTAACAATGGTAAAAATTCCAAATATGATGTAAATTTCGATTTTCCTGTTTTTGCATCACATCCATTAAGTAAAGGAAAACAATTTGGAGAATTAAACAAACAAGAACGTAAAGAATTTACAGAGGCATTCAGAAAAAAAATAGATAAAATAATTAATGAATTTAAACCAGATTTGATACATGTTCATCACGGTTGGATTATTGCATCAATTGTTTCGGAATATAATATTCCTTATATGATTACCTTGCACGGAACAGAATATTATGCTTTTGATAATTTTCAGGAATACAGAGAAGAAGCATTAAAGGGATTGAAAGGTGCTAAAATAATAATGGCACTTACCAAAAAAGAAAAAGATGCGGCACTTGAAGCTTACTCGCTGCAAGATAAAGATATAGAGATAGTTAAGAGCGGAACGGATACCGATGTTTTTATTCCAGTTGAATTAGACAAGTCAAAACTTCTGAAAAAATATAAAATACCAGTAAGCGAACGTCCTGTCGTATTTTTTGGAGGACGTATGACTCCACAAAAAGGAATTGACACTTTGATACGAGCTGCAAAAATATATAACAAATCGGATATTAATCCAATAACAATTCTTGCTGGTGATGGTTCGCTAAGAGAGGCACACGAAGAACTTGCCAAAAAACTTGATATAAAAGATATATATTTTATAGGAAACCAAACGCATAGACAAATGGTTGATTTATTTAATCTTGGTGATATTGCTGTTTTACCTTCAAATTTTGAACCTTTTGGGCTTGTAGCAGTGGAAGCTCTTGCATGCGGAACACCTGTTATTGCTGGAAATATTGGCGGTTTCAAAACTATTGTAAACGAAAGAGTTGGAGATAAAATCGAACCTGGCGACCACAAAGAACTTGCAAAAAAAATTATCCATTTCTTAGAAAATGACTTTAAAACAAACAACAAACAACAAATCCTTGATTATGTAAGAAAGAATTACAGTTGGAAAAATACTGTAAAAAATATAAGAGATATTTATGTCGATGTTTATAATAAATATAATTGTTCGACAGAAAAATAGGCACAAAGTTAGACAAAAAATTACTGTCGGTATGGCTTAAAAACCACGCCGACAGTTTATACTCAACTTAATTTGTTATACCAAGTTTTTTCTTAATTAGCGGAGTTACGTCTATACTTTGTGTTTCTGAATAATAAAGCAACGCATTAATATCAAATATATAAATAAAATCTCCTTCTTTGGCTATTTCATTTATTGCATTTTTGATTTTTTCGAGTATTGGCTGATATAATTCGTTTTGTTTTTTTGTTAAAATATCGCTTGCAGACTGCTGATATTTTGTCAATCTATCCTGTAAACTTTGAAGTTCCGCTTCTTTGTCTGCTCTCTCCAAATCTGACCATTTCTCTGGGCTTGTTTTAAGTAGAGCGTCATTTTCAAGATATTCATTATACTTTTTCTGAGCCTCTGCTCTCATATTCGCAAGATGTTCTTCCATCTTTTTACTTTCCTCTTCTAACGCTTTCTGTGCCTCTTTTGTATCAGGCAAAATGGTCATAATTGCTTGCGAATCAGTATGACCGAATTTTAATTTCTGTGCAGATGTGTATCCAAAAGATAACAGAAATAAGAATAAAACACTTAATTGAAATACTTTCCTCATTTTTTTAATTTTAATTTATTATTTAGTTAATATTAATATTAATACTTTCTTTGATATTTTATTTTTAATAAAATCTATTTGTTTGCGCTTTGTCGGTGTTTTCAAATAAACTTGGTTGTTTATCATCTTTTTTGGTGTCATTTACAAAATTTGAGATAAATAATTCTTTTCCTTTTTGATTACCGTTTTTATTTACGTTTCGCATTCCATATGTTAAATTCCAAGTAGAGATATTAGCATAAGAAAATAATTTTCTAATATATTCGCAATCATCATAAGTTACTAACCAATTATGTTTTGTTTTTTTTAAAACATTTGCAAACCTTTGATGGTCAAATGTTTTGTGCATATTTCCATTTTTTCCGTATAATGCAGATTTTGTTGCTGAGTAATACGGTGGGTCAAGAAAAAAGAAAATATTTTTACCTTTTTTTTCAATAACTTGTTCAAAATCGTAGTTTGTTATTTCTGTATTAGGCAAAACTGTTGATAGGGCTTTCACACGTTCTATACTTGAGAGTGTAAATCTTTTTTCAAAAGCGGCATTTGAAAAACCGCCACTTTCAGTTGTACCAGAAAATGTGATACGATTAAAAACAAAAAAGGCAGATGCTTTTTTCAAATTATCAAAATCATCAATGTTGTCTATTAAAAAACGATGTAATTCTTTTCCGTTTTTATAAATATTTTTCCATTTGTTAATTTGATTTATTAATGAATTAATATCATTTTTGCATTTATTCCAAAAGTGGTATAAATTAGGATACAAGTCATTAATCCAATATTTTTTGTTTGGATATTTTTGTTTCAAATATACAAAAACAGAACCACCACCTACGAATGGTTCTCTGTATTCGTCAAATTCTGGAATTAATGGTACTATAAATTTAACTGCTCTACTTTTACCACCTGGATATCTTAGCGGACTTTTTATCATATTGCGGATATTATTATTTCAATATTATTTATATTGCTTTCAATCAATAAATTATTGATTAAATCTATTTGTTTTTTATTAAATTTATTTTGTTCAAAGAAATTTTGTTTCTCGTGTTCTGTATTTCCTGTTTTATAGCTACTTACAAGTTTTGAAGAAGTCAATTTTAATGTTGGAATAGCAATAAAATTTTTAATAAACTCTTTCAAAGAGATATCAACGTGTTCTTTTTGGTGAAACCCACTTTGATATTGCACGAGGACGGAATATTATTTATGTTAAAATCTTTAAAATCAATTATTTTTAATTTATTAGGGATTTTAATTTTATACTCAATGCCTTCTATTTCAGCAAATATATTCATTTTTTATATTTTATTTTTTGAAAAACGTTCGGCAAAATTATATTTTTTTATTTAATAAAAAAAGAAAAATGATTTTTTTAGGGCAAACGCATCAAAAATAAATCATAATTGATTATCAATATTTTGATGCGTCTGTCCTAAAAATATTATGTTGTTTTTTAACCTTTACTTATCATTGAGTTTTGAAAATCTGTAGAGTTTTCAGGATGTAAGTAAATATTTGAAAATAAATTTGCAAATTAAAAATATAATTTATTATTTTGCATAGTAAATATTAACTAACATATATTAAAAAGTGTTTTCAGACAGACAAACAGAGATAATACAAACAACAATAAAACTAATTGCAGATAAAGGTATTCAGGGATTTACTATCAAAAATTTATCAAAAAAAATTGGTTTCTCAGAACCCGCAATTTATAGACATTTTAATGGTAAAACAGAAATACTAAAAACTATTTTGAATCAATTTACTGAAATGGCAAATTTTTTATCTGAAATGATGGAAAAATCAGATATGAAAGCAATAGAAAAAATTGAATTTATGTTCAGTAACATGGTTGATATTTTTACTGAAACTCCTTCTGTGATTTCTATAATCTTTTCCGAAGATATTTTTAAAAATGATGAAAAATTAAAAAAAATTATTATTGAAATTTTAAATAAAAATGAACAAACAGTTGAAAATATAATAAAACAAGGTCAAAAAAGTGGAGAAATAAGAACAGATATAGACGAAAAAGATATGGCGCTAATGACAATGGGAGCATTAAGGCTTATGACAAAACGTTGGGTATTAAACAATCAAAATTTTAATCTTAAAAATAAAGGAGAAAAATTAATATTATCAATACAAAAATTAATATCAAAAAATTGATAAATACTCGTAGTTAATTATATGCAAAAAAGTGAAATAATTTTTCATTTTTTTTTAATCTGCAAGTTAGTTAATATAAACAAACAAAATGTTTTTTAATAATTTAAAATATGTAAATATGAAAAATTTAATTAAATCAACAACAATATTAAGCCTTATGTTGGTATTAATATTTGTAGCATTCTCAACACAGAAAACAAAAGCCTGTGAAATAGAATTTGAAATAATAAAAGGAGAGAAAGAAAAATACGAAGCTGGTGATATTATAGTTCTAAAAATTGTCGTAACATTAACACATAGAGTCTGTCCGGAGGGATTGAAAAAAACAAAGTTTAAGATGAACGGATTAAAAGTTGTGGGCGCAACCGAATGGAAACAAATTTCGGCAATGGATTACGAAAGAAAACTAAAAGTGAAAATAATAAGTAATAAAGACGGAAAATTAATTTTTAATGCGATAAGAACATGCGATAAAGATGGAGGTTTTGGCTCATTGAAATTAGAAGCAACTCCTATCTAAGAATAAAATGATTATCTAGTTTTTAGTTTTTAGTTTTTAGTTTCTATTTGTTAGTTCTTAGTTCTTAATTCTTAGTGGTTATGTTTGCAAAATAGTAATTTCTTGATTTTTAGCACTTAAATATTTTGATGCGTCAGCATTATAGGTTAATAATAAAATTTTTAATAAAAAATAATTATACTATGAAACAAAAAAAAGTAATTCTGTTATTTTTGGTACTAATATTTACAATAGTAACACAAGCACAGACAGAAGATATTACAGAGTTTGATGAATTTGACAATATTGAAAATACTGATTCAACAAGCACAAATGAAGATTCCGAAAAAAATGAATTTAATGATGACGAGTTCAGTGACGATGATGAATTCTCTTCCAACGATACTCTGGAAGATTTTGATAATAAAACAAGTGCCGAAGATAAGTCGGTAAGTTACAATAGGTTATACTGGGCAATAGCAGTACTTTTATATACAATACTTGCTGGAATATTGGTACGTTTCAAAGGAACACGTAAATTAAGAGGATTATTTCTTATGCTCGGACTTGTAATTCTCGGTTTTTACAGAGGCGGACCAGGAATTATTTCAAGTTTTCAGAACACTTATTTGCTTGCTATTGGTGTAAAAATAAATTGGCAGGCGGCAGTTCTTTTTCTCGGACTTATTCCTGTTACATATTTATTTGGAAAGGTATTTTGCGGTTGGGTATGCTATCTTGGTGCCATTCAGGAGTTCCTGCATATTGATAAAATAAAATTATTCCAATCAGAAAGAGCACAAAAAATAATGAAAATAATACGTATTGTTGCTACTGTTGCAATAATTGTTCAACTTACTTTTACACAAAATATTTTATGGAGCAAGATAGGACCATTCAAAGCAGCGGTTAATTTATTTTCTCCAAATGTTACTGGATATATTTTGTTGGGAATTGTACTTATAAGTTCTGTTTTCATACACCGACCTTTCTGCAAAATTATTTGTCCTGTGGGTTTACTTCACGGTTTTATATCAAAAATTAAAGGTGCTTCTGTTCTCGGTATCAACTCGGCTTGTGCTGGTTGTAAAACATGTAACACAGCTTGCCAAATAAATGCAATAACAAGAGACAAAAAAATTAGTAAATTAGATAATCAAGAATGTATTCGATGTGGTGATTGTATGGACGATTGTAAAATAAAAAGTATAACATTTTACAAAAAAGGAACACAACATGAAGATAAAATTATTCTTAAAGGTATTAAAAAACTTAAAATTTAAATTATAAAATAAGGAGGAAAATAAAATGATAAAATCAATTATAGTAATATTAAGAAATATAATGTTATTTGGAATATTGGCATTTGTTTTCACAAATGCAGATGCACAAATGCACTGTCGAAGTACACTCGGAGGACATCTTACGCCGTTTCATAAAGAGTTCCCTTTGTTGTGGGCTGTTGAAGGAACGATGGCACCAGGAATTATGAGCAGTATGAAAGACGGAGAAGAATCGGCAAAACTTAACGGAGGAATGATTATAGGAGCATTGGATTACTCTTTCAAAAAACATACTTTTTATCTAGAAGGAGGATATAAAAATTGGAAGAACTCAGAACTCGCACAACCAGTTACAGAGATAAGCAGACATGTAGGAATGAGGCAATTTTTTTATGGTTTTAATGGTGAAAATACAAATATAAAAATTGGTTTACACGAAACAAAACTCGGAAATTATTTTCTTATAGACGAAAGAATTCTCGGCGCAAGTTTAGACCAAAAACTGGGTGCTTTTACGGTAAATGCAAGAGCAGGAACAGTTATTGATAATTTTGCTCGTATGGGGCGTTTCTGTGCAAATAGACATTTATACAGCTTAATAACAAATGATTATACAGAAAGAATTGGTGAAAAGGGAGGAGAAACAAATCTTACTGGTTTTGTTATAAACTGGAACCCAAATTATAAAAAACCTAAAAAAATAGATGTAGATGATGAGTTTGGCGAGTTCGATGAATTTAGCGATAGCGATGAGTTTGGTACAGAAAAGAAAAAATTAATTTCAAATGTAGGTTTAATTATTTATGATGAGTTTGGAAAAATAATTCCAGAAAATAAATTATATATTGGTTCGCTTATTAATTTTAATTTGCCAGCAAATTTTTCTGTTCAGACAGGTGCCGTTTATCAAAATATGAAATTGAATAATACTTTGGTTTATATAACAACATTAAAAAGAAGTATTACATGGAATTCTGGCTCATATTCAAACATGGGAATTGGATTCATAGGAAAATACAATATTGACAGAAACGCAATTTTTCAACCGCTTTTTAGCAATATGTTTCTTGGCGAAATTATGCGTTTAGATGCAACTGATTTCCCGCTGTGGAAAGCAAGTTTAAGCCACAATTTTCCAGGTAAATTAAAATTTCATATAGCTTTAAAAGGTGTAGGACAAATTGAAGCTAATAAAGTTTCAGAAATTGATATTGAAGCTGGTTTAAAATTGTTTAAACACATAAAAATAACAACAATATTTAGCAGAATAGAAGCTCTTTCACTGCCAAACGATATTTATATGGCACGTTTAGAACTAAGAATATCATTTTAATATTTGTTGCAAAGATTAGATGATTTGTATATATAAACAAAAAAACCTTACAATTAACTTTCATAAAAAAATATCAAATCATCTCAATTTCTTCCAATTTTTGTTTAATATGAATATATAAAAATCTATTTATTGAAAATACATCCTGAGATTCTTCGATAATTATGCCAGAACGTTTTAGATATGTAATTGTATATTTTAGAGTTTCTGTTTTCATTAGGCTGACACGTTGCAGTTTTTTAAAAGACATACCTCTATGTAAAATAAACTGAATTAATATTATTTGTAAATCCGTATCCATACTGTCAAGGACGTTTGTATTTGGGCGTTGCGGTGTTTTTATGTGAAGTGTATTATTTTCAAATTTGTGTATTCCAGACATCCAAGTCATTAACGTAATTCCTATGTTTCCATGCGAATAATTAAAATGTTTGGCAAAGAGTTTGGCATAGTCTGTTTGTTTCATATTTTCCTGTTTGCGATTGTTGTGTCTAAAAGTAAGACCGCTTGAATTATGTCTAAACAAAACTATTTCTTTAAGCTGCTCGGCATTAAAAGAGTTTAATTTTATGATATTTAAAAAACGAGTCTCAATACCAACAATTTTGTTTATAAGTTTGAAAGAATAAGTATTTACATTTATTATAAACAAACACTTATCTGCATAATTATCAATAAGTTCGACTATCTGTTCTATAACTTTACTACCATCAGAAGACTTCTCCCACCACAGTTCAAGGTCATCAATTATTAATACTGTATTATCTGGAATTTTTGAGAATATTTTATCGAAAGAGCCTCGCAAATTAAATACTTTTGACAACTCTGACTTGAAAATATTTATGCTAACAGAACCTCCAGCAGGAGGATTTATATTATAAATATTTGATTTTGGTAAAAATTTACCAACTGCATAATTAGCAAAAAAAGTCTTGCCAGAAAAACGTTCACCGCTAATAATTACAGCACCATAATATCCAGAGTTATAACGTTCTATTGTCTTTTGAATACTGCCAAGTTCTTGTTTGCGCCCAAACCAAAATTCACTGTTAAAATTGTGTGTTCGCAGAAATAATTGTTGATAATAAAAAGGTAACTTCTGTAATAATTTCGGTGAAATAGAAACATTATCAAGCAAATCAAGCGTATCGTTTACTTTGTTGTGAGAGCTATCGCGAGACTCTTCTATACTTTTTTTCAGCAATATAGCTTCGCTGTGTCTGTACCATAGTTGATTTATCTGACTGTTTGAAAAATTCCTAACTTCAAAAAATTTATTTTTAATAAAAGATACAGGTCGCGTGTTGCCGTATCTGTTGATATATTGTTTAAAATTTCCTGCATTCTGAACAATTGAATATACGTTTAGTTTATTGGCAACAGCATTAAGACGTTCACTTATTTTTCTATTTTGAAGAAGAATAAGAGCATTAGTTTCGTTCTCTAATTTATTAAGTTTTTTTGTTTGTTCTTTAATAAAATTAATAATTTTCTCTGTCTTATTCTCTTTCGAATTAATTAATTCTCCTTTTGAATTAAAAAAACTAAAAGATATTAATCTAATAACATTTTGTCGTTTGTTATCAATATCAATAATTTTATCTGGTAATACGTCGATTATTTGTAACATAGGCGAGTGCAGTTCGCTTTGAATTAAAAAATCAATAAATCCAGATGCCAATAGTTCCACTGTTTCAATTTTATTATATTGGTTTTCAAAAATATCATTATATGCTTCATTTGTTATAATTTTAAGTTTCTCTGGAAATTTTGCGGTCAAATATTTTAGCTTCTCAAATTTAAAATCAGTAACTTCTTTAAATTGTAAAAATATTGCTTCTTTTTCTGGAATATCAATAAATTCTGGCGGCTGAAATTTTGTATTATTATCTTTCTCAAAAGCTACTGAAAAATTGTTTAAGAAATCATTTGTTTTATTTATATTTATAAATATATTTCCAGCAATTACATTTTCAATTTTTTCTATACTCACACGCGAAATACGATGAAGTTTATTTTCAAAATCAATTAATTTAAGTTCGAAACGCCAAGCGGAGAGCATCAGATGTTGTGTACGATACCACAAATTTGGAAATTCCTTTATTTTTTGATAAAATTCTTTTGTTATTTTCTTTTTCTTTTTTGGTCGTTTTAAAAGACTATTTATATTAATATTTTTCAAATCGCAACTAATCGAATTAATAAGCTCTGTTGTTTTATTTTGCATAAAAGTATAAACTGACTGAGCCGACTCTTTCTGATGTTCTTTAATATTTTCAATACGTTGGTTTATTAATTTTTTTTGCTCGGCAATAAAATTATCAGATAATTGTTCTTTTTCCGTAGTTTTCTGAATTTCTAGTACCGTATTTCTAAATGTTTTAATAAACTTCTGTAATTCAATAATATACTGAATACTTATCATTCCAAATTTTTCGGCTGATTCTTCAAAAATATCAAATGATTTTACTGGTAAATAACTATTAATAAGTTTTTTGTATTTAACTTTATATTTAATTGGTGTTCTACTAATTTTCAATTTAAATCGCTTGTTTCTTTTAAATTTTTTATCTGCTTTGTTATCATTTTCATTCTGCATGAGTTCTTGTTTGTTGTACGAATATGTCAAATAATCTGGTATTCCAAACAGGATTTTATCAATTTTTCTCATGAATGTGTCTATACCTTTTTTGTATATTCCTTTATTTGTTTCTAATATATCTCCTTTGAATTTTCTTACTTTGATACTTAATTTTTTTATTAATTTATCCAAATTACTTATTATTTTTTTTTGTTGAATCACTCTGTCTTTACCTTTTATAAGTTCAAATTGTTTGTCTGTTATTTCGTTTATTTCTGTTTCGATATATTTTGAAAGTTTATCAAAATTTTGGAATATTTTACTTAAATAATCATGATAAATTTCGTTATTTATTGAGTTTAAATTCATATAAATAGATTGTAAATTTTCGGCAGCAACTGTATTTTTAGGCAGTTCTAATTTTTTCTCACTATTTTTTTCTGATATTATAAGGTTAAGATTATCTGTTTCCATATCAGATAAATATTTTCTTTTCATACCAAAACTTAAAGATTTGAACTGTGATGATGCTTTTACCAGAACGACCGTTCCTATATCTTTCATCAAAATATCTGTCTCTTCCACGAATTCTGTTTCTTTTCCTATTTCTATTTTCGGTATTCCGAGTAATATTAGGTCAGTTGTTAGTGATTCTGTTCTTATTATATCATAAAATGCTTTCTGTTCTATTTGATTATTTATAATTTTTGTTTCTGCATTAATACGCATATTATCAATAACTTGTTCTGCTTTTTCTCTTATTTTTGGAGCTTCATCGTTTACTGGGTTCACAATCATTAGTCGAAGTTTTGCGTCTCTCCATTCGTCTGATGACCATAGAAATTTCATTAAGCTTAACGACAGATTTCCGTGATGTCCAGAACCTCGCCACCATATATCAATGGTTTTATATTTGCCGTAACCAAAACGGCGGTCATAGTCAATCATTAGCACATTTACGTCGAGGTCGCTCAGGCGGTTCAACATATCCGTAAATCGTTTTGGTTTTGAGCTTTGTCTTGCCCAGCCCATAAGAACTGTATTTGGTTCGATTCCAGAAAAACCGTAAGTACTTACAATTGTTTCTATTCCGCGATAGATATCGCTACATGTTTGTCGGCGTGTAAAAATTCCTTTTCCAAGTATTTCATCAGAAGTTGCTGATTGTAAATGTTTTGGGAAGAGGTATTTTTTCTGTTCTGATTCAAATAAATCAAAATTTGACATCATTCCGAATTTTCCTACAAGTGCTTTTCCAAATTCGATTAAATGTGGTCGCTTGTTTGTAGAACCGCTAAAAAGTATAATATTGGGTTGCCAATTTCTTTCTTCTATTATTTTTTTGTCCATCTTGTGCAAAACAAATCTAACAACTGAAAGTCCTACACTTTGCCATACATCGCCAAATTCGGAGCGGAAATGTTTACGACTTAGCCACAAATAAATTCCAAACATAAGAAACAATGCAATAAACATTGAAATCATATCAAGCTGAAACATAACACCGAAACTTGCAATAAAACCAATAAATCCAAAATATTTACTTACTCTAAATGAAGGTCTAAAATCTGTACTTGCCCAGCTTTCGAGAAAGAAAGCAATATTAATAAAACCATAAGAAGCAAGATAAAACATTGAAACGACACCAGCAATAACATTAAGTTCTCCAATAAGAATACCAGCCTCAGCGATAAGAAAAATCAAAATTAGTGCGTTCCTTGGCTCGTTTGAATCGCCGTATCCTTTTCCAAAAATAGCTGGAGTAATTTTATCTTTTGAAATAGCTTGCAATATTCGTGGTCCACCGAGTATGCCACCGAGTGCAGACGAAAGCGTAGCACCCCAAATACCAGCAAGAACCAAAGGTGAGAACCAAGCAATTTTCATCAAAAAATTTACATCATTTACAAGTAAATCACGGTTAATAAAAAAAGCAAATATAATAGCCAAACCTATATAGACAACAAAACCAACTGCTATTGCAGCAAGTGTTCCTGAGGGAATTGCTTTTTTGGGGTCTTTTAAATCGCCAGACATGGCAACCCCAGCTGTGAAACCAGTTACAGCTGGAAAAAATATTCCAAAAACAACAGCAAGCGAAACACCGCCCTCACGAGGCACCATTGTTACACTCGCTGGGGCAAACGATGTATTAGTAAAAAAACCTATACATATAGAAACAAGGGACAAAGCAATAGCACCAAGTATAAAATATTGTGATTTAATGGCAAGAGAAGTGCTTATAAAAGCAATTATAACAAGGAAAAGCAAAAAAATAGAAGCTATTATTCTGTATCCGTTTATGTTTTGTTCTAGATGAAAAAAATCTCGCAAAGCATCTACACTAAGAAAACTCTCAGCAAATCCAACCAGATACAGAGAAATACTTAGAGCTGTTCCAGTAAAAAGTGCCAAACCAATTGCCCCTCCCATAGGAAAACCCAAACTACGTGACAATATATAATATATTCCTCCTGTTTTAATTTTTTTATCGGTTGCTACAGATGAAATACTCAAACCAGTAGAAATCGAAATAACATGCGAAATAACAATAATGATTATTGCACTTATCAAACCAGCTTCTCCAACCACCCAGCCAAGTCGCATATACATAATAACACCGAGAATTGTTAAAATAGATGGCGTAAAAACACCACCAAATGCTCCAAATTTATTTCCTTTTGCCATTTTTATACTATTTAATAATATTGATATTTTTTGCAAAAAAAGAAAAAAACTTTGCAAAAACAAAATTTATAATATTTTCATAAAACAAAAATACAATCTTCTGTTCTGATATATAAATGATTACAGCAACATATTTTTATATCACATTCAAAAAATATTTTATTTAAATAAATATTTTCTTAGTATGTAACATAATTATATTTTTTATTTTTCGTAAATTTGCATATTAAAAAAATTTTTTATAAATTTGAATTATGAAAAAAATTATAATTTTACTTTTTATTTTTTACGTAGGAAGTGTTTTTTCTCAGAATAGTCATATTGACAGTTTACTGTCTGTTCTCGAAAAAACAAAAATAGATACAAGCAAAGTTTTACTTCTGAACGAAATAGCAGATTTTATAAAAATATCTAATAACGAAAAAGCATTGGAATATGCCAAACAAGCAATAAATATTGGAAAAAAATCGGATTTCAAACGAGGACTTGCAATTGTTTATAAAACTACTGGAATAATTTATTTTTTCAGGGGCGATATTGATAATGCTTTTGAAAATTTTGATTTAAGTTTAAATATTTATCAAGATATAGGCGACCTCAACGGAGCGGCTGGAAGTTATATAAACAAAGGAATTATTTATAAAAATATCAGAAAAACAGGAAAAGCACATGAAAGTTTCAAGAAAGCTTTAAAAATTTATCATGAAATCGAAGATAAAGAAGGAACAGCTCTTGCATATCTAAATATCGGACAGTTACACAGAAAAGAAGGAAATTATAGAGGAGCATTGGAAAATTTGTTGAAAAGCAGAAAATTATACGAAGAGACCAAAAATAAAATAAAAATTGCTGAAGTTTATAAAACAATAGGAGTAATACACGGCGATAGAAATGAAATTGATGATGCTTTATTGAATTTTAATAAGGCTTTGGATTTATATGAAGAGCTGGACAATGTGCGTGGACAGACTGATATTTATAATAATTTAGGAACTATACATTATGACGGAAAAGAATATAAAAAAGCAATTGAATATTTTAATAAAAGTTTAAATATTTTTGTTGAAATAGGATATACAAGTAAAATTGCACTTTTGTACTACAACATAGGCGATGCAAATAACAAATTACAAAGGTACAAAGAGGCTAAATCTTTTTTTGATAGAAGTCTTAAAATATATAAAAAGATAGACGAAGAAAAAGGTAAAGCTCTTTGTTATAATGGTCTTGGCGAATATTTCTTTTATAACGGTGATTTCAAAACGGCAAGTAAATATCTTGAAAAAGCAAAAAAAATATCAAACAAATCGGATATCGGAACATACAAAGAAGCAGTGGAATGGTTGAGTAAAACTTATGCGGGACTTGGAAATTATAAAAAAGCATACTTAAATCATATAATATTTAAACAGTTGCACGACAGTATTTTTAGCGAAAACAATGCAAAAGTTCTGACAACCATGTCAATGCAATATGAATTTGAAAAACAAATGGCTATTGACAAATTGCAACACAAAGAAGAAATACAAAGACAGCAAATTTATACTTATGCTTCGATTCTAGGTTTTTGTTTTATGATTTTTATTGCAATAATTTTAATAAGAGGGAACCAGCGCAAAAAAAAAGCAAATAAAATTTTGAGAATACAGAAAGATGAAATAGAATATCAAAAAATAGAACTTGAAAGTCAAAATGAAGAAATACTTGCTCAGCGCGATGAAATAGAAACCAAAAATATTGTTATCACAGAACAAAGAGATATCGCTCAGAAACAAAACAAAGAAATAACAGGCAGTATAAATTATGCAAAAAGGATACAGAAAGCCGTACTTCCAATAAGAAATATTTTTGCAGATGGAATTTCGGATTATTTTATTTTGTTTAAGCCGCGCGATATCGTCAGTGGTGATTTTTATTGGATGACAAAAATAGAAAACAGCTTTATTATTGCGGCAGCAGACTGCACAGGACACGGTGTACCTGGTGCATTTATGAGCATGCTTGGAGTTGCGTTTCTTAACGAAATTATTACAAAAGATAAAACAATGCAGGCAAATGAAATACTTGAAAAACTGCGAGAACGTGTAATAAAATCTTTGCATCAGACAGGAAAAGCAAACGAATCGAAAGATGGAATGGATATAGCATTGTGTATAATAAATACTAAAAATGAAACATTACAATTTGCAGGTGCTTATAATCCACTGTTTTTAATTATGAACAAAACATCTGAAAATGAAAGAATTAACGAACTAAATAAAAATCCGAGAACAAAAATTCACAAATTCTTAGATAATAAAAAACTTGTGGAAATTAAAGGAGACCGTATGCCAATAGGTATATATACAATAAAAGAAAAAATGTTCCAAAATAATATTTTGAAATACAAAAAAGGAGATACAATTTATATTTTCTCAGACGGATATATTGATCAGTTTGGTGGTAGCAAAGGACGAAAACTAAAAAGTGGAAAGTTTAGAGAAATATTGATGAGTATTCAGGATAAACAAATGCAGGAGCAGAAGAAATTTCTTGTAAATTATTACAACGAATGGAAAAATAAAATAGATCAACTTGACGATATTCTTATTATTGGATTACGACTTTAAAATATAATAAATACACATGACAATAATTTAAAAAACATCAAAATTCACTCATAATTTCTACTGATTTAGATTGCACGAATATTGAAAGAAAGTAAAATATTAAAAACAATATCGTAAAATTCTCTTCTTCTTATTTTTATCAAAGCTCTTGCTTTTACGCAAAAGCTTTGACTTTATTTATATTGTTTATCTAAAATATAACAAATCGCATAACATAAATATTATTGTCATTCCCAGTAAGATTAATTATATATAAACCTTTTTTAAACGAGCTAACATCAATGCTAATAATTTGATTATCATTGTTATAAACAGTTTTTATTCTTTGTCCTGTATAATTGTAAATATCAAGCGACTCTATGTTTTCGGTATTTTCAATATAAACAAAATCTGATACTGGATTAGGATATAACAGAAATTTATTATCTTTATTTTCAGAAACACTGCTTGCTTCTTCTACATCGGTTTCAAATCTCGGCAATAATTTATACTCATCATAAGAATAAGTAACAAGCCCAGTTACATTATAAGCTATTCCAATTCCTGGAGTATAAGAATAATAATTATCATCAATAATTAATGTTCCTGAACCGTCATTTACTTCCCACATTCCATTGCCAGCATCATAATTTATACATTCAACAAAAGATACAGCAATCAAAACACCTTCATAATCTTCTGTTCCAGCTTCTTCCGTTGTAGGAGAAGCATAATTAGGCAAATAATTTCCAGTTGAAATAATCTCAAACTCTGTAACATCAGATAATTCAGTTAATCCGTTGTATTCGCTAACAAGAGCTGTAATATTAACCTCATCACCAACAGCTGGAGTATTTGTATTATCGTAAACATATATTCCATTCCAAGCACCAGAGCCATCTTGAATGTAATAAGATAAAACATTTTTGTCTGTCTCATCTACGAAAGTTACAATTCCAGTTGTAATGACTATTTGCTCATCGTAAGGCGATGGATACGTATTATTTGCTCCGGGTTCAGTTGTATATTGAATTTCGTAAATACTTACATCATTTATATTTTGTATGTTTTCGCTTCCCGGAGTTGGATTTTCAAGTCCAGTAACAAATGGTCCATTGCCGTTTGGTATTCTACCATGCGATAAATCAGTCGTCTGTTCATCAAAATTTGTAATATCAATAATAGTTGTTCCATCTGTATCCCAGATTCCGAATGTTTCGCCGTTCACATCAAGATTGAAATTTATATGTAAAATTCCTTGTTCGATTTGTTCATCTGCAATCAAAATAATATAACCTCCAGCTGGGATTGTTGTCGCTGTCGGGTCTGTTGTTGGTATCTGGTATTTTGTCGGATTTGAAATATCATCACTTACATACAAACCACCAATATCAATATCCTCAACTCCCGTGTTGTATAATTCTATCCAATCATCGAATTCATCAGCCTGGTCTGGGTCTTCATATACTGTTTCGTTGTCAGCCATTAATTCATTAATACTAATAGCCATACTCGGTGGCGGTGGTGTAATATGCCAACCTATAAAAGAAAAATCGTTCTGCTCATTAATTATCCATTCCGAATTATCTACATTTGTTCCAGCCGAAGCGAGCCAGTCTGTATTTCCAATTTCTATTTCTGATTTTCTAATAATAGTATGCTCTTCCGCTGCGCCAGTTACACCAGCAACATCAAAAATAATATCCGAATTTTCATCTCCAAATACATCAATTAGTTCTCCCGATTTAAATAAACCTACTGCATCGTTTCCGTTAAAATAAGTAATTTCGCTTGTAATATCTGCAACATTCAAAATTGCAGGGTCAGCATTTGAATTTGAAATTACAAAAACATCACCTACTGCAATACTACCAACAAGGTCTATTTCTGTTGCGCCTTCCCAGCCACCTCCATTAGATGCCTTCTTAACAACATAATCAGCCAAATCAATTATTTCTTCTGTTGGATTATAAATTTCAATAGCTTTATTATTAGCACTTCCTTCAAGATATTCCGAAATTATTAAATCTGAAATTAGTTCGTTGGTTGTAACGTCCTGCACAGTAGTAACTTCGTTTTGTATATTTGGAATTGTCTCATCGTCTTTTGCAACAAAATAAATATCGTAAACACTTGCTTGTGTTAAACCTGTAATCGTTTCCGTAAAAGTTGTATTTGATGATGTTATTTGCATTTCTTCTCCTTGAGTCAATAATGTTGTAATATCAGGAGCATCTGTTCCATCTGTATAAACAATATAAAAAACAGTTCCAACCTCGTTAAGTTGAACTTCAATATCAAAAGTTGTTGATGCAATATTTGTAACAGCTGGATAATCTGTAATAAATTCAGGTGCTGTGAAATCGTCCTGCGTTGTTTGAATATTTTCAATAAGTGTTACAGTTTCCTGAATATTTGGAATATTCTCATCGTCTTCTGCTACAAAATAAATATCATAATTTGTTTCTGCACTTAAATTTGTAGCATTGTCAGTAAAAGTTGTAGAAGTCATATTTATAAACATTGTTCCGTTTGATATTGCCGAACTACCTCCGCTTTGCCATCCGTTAATAACTTCGTTTACGCTTGGTGCTGTTGCATCTGCTTCAACAACCACATAATAAGCTGTTCCAATTTCATCCAATTGAACCTCTACATTAAAACTCGTTGCACCAATATTTGATACAGCAGGAAAACCTGTTTCAAATAATGGTGGTTCTGTATCTATAATAAAATTTGCTACTCCTGGTGTTCCTCCTGTTTCGGGACTTGCCGCCCAGCTTTCAGCAATACTATTATCTAAAATAGGGTCGAGCAATGATAACGAAGGTCCATTGCCATCTGGTTCGATAGTCCAATCTCCGCTGTCGCTGTAATAAACATAATCAAGCTGTCTATTTTGACTGTCCTCAATTTTGATACTCTCTCCGCTGTTACCAAACGAACCACTTGTCCATTGAAAAACTTGATACGAACCACCTGTATATGTCGCTTCATTTCTGGCAATAACTATATATTCGTTTTGTGTAATAAATATATCCGCAGGAAAAGTATAAACAATACCTTCCGTAAATGAAAATCCTTCAAGTGCAATCGTTTCAACACCAGCATTGTAAATTTCAATAAATTCATAATCATCATCAGAACCTTGTTCTTCAGATGGGTTATAATGAATTTCGTTAATAACAAGAACATTATCACCAATAAAAATAACATAATTAAAAATATCGCTTGTTACATTCGACATTGTATTTCCGAGCAAATCTTCTACGGCATCAACTGTCAATGTATAATCAAGACCAACAGAAAGCATTGTAACTGTAAGAGTTACTTTTGAGTTATCGCCTTCAACACCAAGAACGGCAAGTGTAGGATTTCCTATTGAGTTATTTATTGTATAATTTGAAACAGTTTCTGCTGAATTTTGTTCCAACTCTTCCGAGAAGTTAATAATAATTGTATTTTCATCAACAACTTCAATACCATTAATAGTTGGTGCAAAAATATCTTCTCCATGCCAGCCTAAATATGTAAAATCATCTTGGTCGTAAACAATCCATTCTGAATCATCTGTATTTGTTCCTGCCGCCGAAATCCAATTCGTATTTCCTTCAATGACATCACTTTTTCTAACTAATGTATGGTTTTGTGTAGCATTTGTTATTCCTGCAACATTCCAACCACTTCCAGGGTCTTCACCGTCTGTTCCCACTGCATCAATAAGAGTTCCATTATAAGCAAGTCCTACTGCATCATCACCGTTAAAATAAGTTGCACTTGTACCCAAAAGATTTGCAAGTTCCAAAAGTTCGTCATCAGCATTTCCGTTAACAATAACATAAGTTGCTCCTGCTGTTAGTGTTCCAGATAATACCACTGCATTATTTTGTCCCTCAGTCCAGTCTCCTCCGTTTGAGATATTCCATATCGCATAATCACTCAAATCAATATTTTCGTCTGTTCCGTTATATATTTCCAGAGCTTTATTATTGCTACTTCCTTCAATATATTCCGAAAAAAATACTGACGGCAGATTTAAAGTTTCTAAAATATTAAAATCCATACTTATAGCCGTTGAAAAAACTCCACTCGTAAAAAGATTTACTCCTGTTGCTTCTGTGTCGAAAGAAATATTATCGAAGACAGCTATTCCTTCTGATGTTGTTACTTGATTTGTTCCGATTATTTCTTGTTCTGATGATTCAATTGTAATTTGAGTATCCGAGAAGTCAATGTCAATATTTCCGTTTATATCAGTTGCAGCAATTTCTACTGCTGGCGACATTATCTGTCCGACAATAACATCTGTTGGTTGCTGTTTGAATATTAATTGTGTTGCTTCAACATCAATAACAAATTGTTCCGAAACTATATCATTAGTAAATTCGTTGGCAAAAGCTGAACCGTTTGCATCAGCCGTAAAACCATGTTCATCAGCATCAATCATACATTCTATAATTAAATTATCTGTTGTTGTGTTTGCCATATTGATATAAAAAGTAATCAATTCTGAACCACCGTCTGCTATATTTAATTCATTATCATCGATGTAAAATTTTATTTGTCCGTCTTGTACTTCTGGGGTTGTTGTAATAGTTAAAGCTGTCGCCGAACTTTCTTTAAATAAATAATATCCACCAATATCATTAATCCAGTTTGCAGTATTATTTGCGCCCGCTTTTATTGTTATTTCTGTAACTTTTGTATCTACTCCATCGCTTGTTCCAGCGTCTACAATATTAAACTGAAAAATTTCAACCGCTTCGTCCAGTTCATCAATTAACGAAGAAATATTTCCCGCTGCTGGTTGTGTAACTCCGGTATTATCGACATAGGAATTATTATCCAGACCGCTTGTTTCGGTTAAGTTCCAATCATATTCTGCGTTTGTAGTTTGTTCCCAGTTTCCAAAACCTATAAAATAAGTTTGTCCCGCTACAATATTAAAAGTTAAATCAACAGAATATCCAATATTTCCACAAGCATCTTCCTGCATATTAAATGTAGTTCCACATGCTCCTTGCTCAATAACGACATAAATATCAACATCAGAGGCGCAGTTTTCTACATTTGCTGTTCCTGTTACTGTTGCCGTAAACATAAACCACTGGTCGTAATCGTCATCGATTGTATGAATTGAATGATGTGTTCCAGCTGTTATTAAAACAGCTTCTTCGCATGTTGTTCCTCCAGCTATTGCTTTTCCTATCCATGCTCCTGGGTCAAAATCTTCTGGTGCGTTTTGTGGTTCATTTGTATGATTTGCACAATCTGCAACGTTGCTGTCAGCCCATACGTTCCAGTATAAATCGTTCCAAGTTCCCATATTTCCTGTTGTTACTGTTGCTACTCTTTCTACTCTTCCGTCTTCGAATTCATGACATGTTCCTGAGCCGTCTTCTCCGGGAACACCAAAAATATCAACAACAAGATCACTCGGATTAAGAATTTGAATTTGGTCATCTCCGTTAGAATCAGCAGCATTTCCTGTTCCAATATCTTGGTCTGCATCAAAACCATAAACAGTATTAAATGTAGTTCCGTTGTTACAAATAATATAAAATCCTCTTGCTGGAATTATACCTGTCAAATTAACAGCACCTTGAGGCTCCGTATTACCGTTTGTGTACCTTTGAATTTTCCAGCCCACAGATAAATCTACTTCTGTATCACCTGCATTATAAAGTTCGACAAATCTTGCTCCTGCTTCATTATTTGGGTCGGACAATTCTGTGATAAATACCTGAGCTTTAATATTAAAAAAAAACAGTAATATTAAACTCATCAATAATAAAAATTTGTTTTTCATAAAATTTATTTATAGTATTAATTAAAGTAAAAAATTAAATTATTTTTATTTCGTCTTTTGATAGACCATATAATTTGTAAATAATTCTATCAATATTTTTATCTATTCTGTTAATTTTATTTATACACGGAATAATAGCTTTTTTTTCATTAATAAAAAATGTTTGCCATTCTTTTTTCTTTGGAAGATTCCATTTTGCTTTATTTTTTTCAAGCTCTTTGCTAAACTGTATCCATTCTAAATCGTACCATGTTTTTAATTGTTTACGTATTTGCTTAATTTTCAGGTCGCTTTTAATAAGAGATATAAAACTTTCTTTTGCATTGTCTAATTTTATATTCAATTCCATTATTTCATCAACTTTTTTGACAAGTTTATTTTGCTCTCTTTTTGAAATATCTGGAATTGGAATTCCTCTTACGTCTTTTACCAAAATTTTAGGAAATAGACCTTTTTTTGCTTTTGGAGATGTATTATAATGATACGAACCTATTAATTTTGAGTTCAATATTGCCAGAATATATTTTAAATTATATCGTTTATCTGATTGAATAATATTTATTATAGAAGGATTATTATAATATTCTTCTTCTGTGTATGTTGCAAATAAAGTGTGTTCTGCAATTTCACGAACTAATATTCTTTGTTCTGTGAAATATTTTTTCTTTCGCGGTGACGCAAGCCAATCACCATAGCTAATCCATAAAAATTTATTCCAATTTAGTGAATATTTTTTAATGTCTCTGCCTTTTAATTCTTTTTTGTATGTTTTCATCATTTTTTTTATTAGAATGCCATAACCTTTCGTCAACAATTTTATTTCCTTGTTTTTTTCCAAAATTTTTAATTAAATCACTTCTTCTATACGGTATATATCCCTGCGAAACTTCACAAATATCATTTATTTTAAATTTTACATTTCTAATTTTTTTTTATGACCGCTGACATTTTCTTCGATAATGTAAACAATGTAAGCCAATTTTTTATTTCTGCTTCTAATAGAGTCTTTCTTAGATACTTATCAGTATTTATTTGTTTGTCTATTTTTGAATATATACAAAATTTTGTATCCTCTTCTGTCTGTGAATTTTTCAATATTAATATACAATTTCTTACATTTGCATCGTTGAATATGTTGAGTTCTGATAAATCTGTAAGCATTGTAAGCTGATACTTTTCTAAAATTTTTTTACGATATTTCTCGGCAAAATGATTTGACATAAATGTATTTGGAATAATATACGAGAGCAACCCATCTTTGGATAATAATTTCGTTCCAAGAGTTACAAAATAATAATAAATTTCATAACCAGGAGCATCAATATCTAATTTTTCAAGTTCTTTTTTTTCTTCTTTATTAAAATTTACACCATAAGGAGGATTGCCGATAACAATATCAAAACTATTTTTAAATTCAGTATTCCAGTTGAATGCCTTATCTTTTGCAATATCAATATTGGAAATTAATGAATTACCACACTTTATATTGTCCTGTAAATCAGCAAGATTATCTTTTCTTGTTGCTGTTTTGAGCCATAGACCAAGTTTTGTAATTTCTACACTTTCACTGTTTAAATCTACTCCGAAGATATTGTTTTCAATAATTCGTTTTTTTATTTTCCATATTTGCAAATCATCAGACAATTTGTTCGTTTCTAAATTTAAAGCTCCTTTTATTTTTGTTTCTGGAAGGAAATCGTTTAATTTTTGTGTAATATCAATTATTATTTTCCACTCTTTTACAAGATAATCAAAGGTTTGTGTCAGGAAAGCGCCAGAGCCACAGGCGGGGTCAATAATTCTTATTGAATTTAATATTATTTTATATCTTTCTAATATTTCTATCTGTTCTTTTTTCTCATGATGTGTAGCGCCGAGTTCTTTAATTTTATTTATTCCTATTTCTTCTTTTTTATTGTAGAGCCATTTACCTACGGTATTTTCAACTATGTATCGTGTAATATATTCAGGTGTGTAAAAAATTCCGTATTTTTTGCGCTGGCTAATTTCTTCGGTTATTTTTTGTTTGACCAGATAATCAATTTTATCTGCTTCTTCTTCTATATTATTTTCGGCGACATCTTTTTTTAATTTCTCAATATCACTTATTGAATGTTCGAAAATATGACCGAGAATATTTATACTCAAATCACTCTCAAAATCGTAAGAGGAAAGTTTTAAAAGTTTGGATAGAAAATAATCTTTTATTTTTAAATTATTAATATCATTATTTTGTTTGAATAATTCTCCGTTAAATTTATGGAGACGAGGAGGCAAACCAATATCCAAAACTCTAAATAATTTTTTTAATTGCCTCCACAATTCCATTCCGTCAACTTCCCAACTTCTGGTTGCGATATCCTCTAAATCTTTTAAAATATTAAGTGATACAAGTTGATAATCTTTGACAACACTTATAAAAACAATCTTGTCAATAATTTTTTGTGCAAAATTTATTAACCTCAGCGCATCGATTTTTGGATTATGAGTTATCAGATGACTTACAAATAATTCTCTAAGTATCTTATAATGTGCATAAAATTCTATATCTTTTTTTGCAAAAATTGTTTGATCTTGCATATATTTATTTTAATTTATTTTCTTTGCCAAAGTTTGATTTTTCAATTATTGAATTATTAGTTTTTCTGTATAAACTAAATTTTAAGTATTAATTTTAATAAAATAAATACCTTTTTTTGACTCGTTAAATCAATATTTGAACCTGTAAAATTTTGACCTTCTGAACTATAAATAACTTTTCCTGTTATATCTGTTATTTCAATTTTTCCAATTTTTTGATTATTTGTTTCCAAAATAAAAATTCCTTTTGACGGGTTTGGAAAAATAGAAAAAGTATTTTGTTCTAATACTTCTGTTCCTGTAAATTCATTTATCTGAATTTCAAAACTACACGTTTCCGAGTTATTTGCTATATCTATTGCTGTCCATTCAAGTATTGTTAAACCAATTGGCAGTTCGGCGTTTTCTAATGTCGATAAATTATTAAAACTATTAGTAATATCAGCAATTTCACAATTATCATTTGATAGCGATTCAAATTCGCTTCCCGATACTGTATAAAAAGCTTCTCCTTCTTGTAGTGTTCTTATTTGATTATCTACGCAGATTATTGTTGGATTTTCTTCATCAATTGTTAAAATAGCAATATCACTTGTTGCATCGCCGTCATCATTTGTAACAAAACATCTGTGTTCATAATTTTAATTTATTTTAAAATATAATTTTTTGAATTTATCTACTGTAATTTGGTGCTTCTCTTGTTATTGTAACATCGTGAGGGTGATTCTCTGTTACTCCTGAATTTGTTATTTTAACAAATTTTGCATTTTTTAGTGTTTTTATATTTTTTGCTCCGCAATAACCCATTCCAGCTCTTAGTCCACCTATTAATTGATAAATAACTTCATTTAGTGAGCCTTTGTATGGCACTCTTGCTGATATTCCCTCAGGCACCAATTTTTTAATATCATTTTCTACGTCTTGGAAATATCTATCTTTTGAACCAGCAACCATAGCTTCAACTGACCCCATTCCTCTGTAAGATTTAAATTTACGTCCCTGATATATTATTGCTTCTCCAGGTGATTCGTCGACTCCAGCAAACATAGAACCTAACATAACGGAAGATGCACCCGCAGCTATTGCCTTTACAATATCGCCAGAATATCTGATTCCACCGTCTGCGATAACTGGAATTTTCGTTGCTTTTAGTGCATCAGCAACATTGTATATTGCCGAAAGCTGAGGAACACCAACTCCTGCAATTATTCTTGTCGTGCATATCGAACCAGGTCCTATTCCAACTTTTACGGCATCTGCACCTGCTTCGACAAGGTCTATTCCGGCTTGAATAGTTGCTATATTTCCGACAATAAAGTCAATATTTTTAAACTTCTTTTTTGCTTTTTTCAATAGTTCGATAACACCTTTTGAGTGTCCGTGTGCTGTATCAATAACAATAGCATCAACGCCAGCTTTATTTAAAGCAATTATCCTTTCTATAGAATCATTTGTGACTCCTATTCCTGCGGCGACACGCAATCTGCCTTTACTGTCTTTGCAGGCATTTGGACGGTCTTTTGCTTTTGTTATATCTTTGTAAGTAATAAGTCCTACTAATCTATAATTATTATCAACTACAAGAAGTTTTTCTATTTTATGTTCTTGAAGTATTTTTGCGGCTTGTTCCAGATTTGTTGTCTGCGATGTTGTAACAAGGTTTTTGCTTGTCATTATTTGTTTAATTTTAAGCCCAAGATTTTTTTCAAATCTCAAATCCCTATTTGTTACAATTCCGATTAATTTATTTTGTTTTACAACAACTGGAATACCTCCTATTTTGTATTTTGACATTAGCTCAAGAGCATCTTTTACTGTGTCGTCTGGTGATATTGTAATTGGGTCTATTATCATTCCGTTTTCTGCTCTTTTTACTTGTCTTACTTGTTGTGCTTGTCTTTCTATACTCATATTTTTATGAATAACACCAATTCCTCCTTCTCTCGCAATCGCGATTGCAAGTTCCGACTCTGTAACAGTATCCATTGCCGCCGATACTATTGGACAGTTAAGCGTAATATTTCTACTGAATTTAGTTCTTAAATCAGTATTTCGCGGTAATACTTCTGAGTAATCTGGAAGTAATAAAACATCATCAAAGGTTAGCGCCTCTGAGGTTATTTTTTCTGAAAAAAATGACATAAATTGTATAAATTTGTTAATTATTATTTGTTGTGTGTTTCGTTTTATTTATTTATATAATATTGAAAATCAATATTTAACATCTATTTTTAGTTCTTTATTCGTAGCTTAGATTTATAAATTTACCATTGATATCTTTTATATTTTTGGCTTTCGAGATATCTTTCGCTTTGAAATTATAAGAACCACTTATTTTATTATTTTCTCTGTCTATTTCTAAAATATTAACAACACCTTCATAGGAAGCAAAATATTTTGTTTTATTGTTTTCCGATTTAGATATTATCTTGTATGTCAAAGCACATTGAGTAACGGAAACGTTTGTTTTATAATCATATTCTTGTTTATAAGAACCTTTTCTATCTCCGTGTACATTTATTACCAGATTACTTTTTTTATTTTTTTCTAACTCATGAGCTGCAATAACTGTTATTCCTTTTGAGATGCTTGCTTTTCCAGTTAGAATTTTTTTCCCTGACTTATCAATTCCCAAACTGATATATTCAACTGGTTTTATTTCATCTTTCTGGCACCCTACGACTCCCCAAAATATAACAAATAAAAATATAAAGTTGAGTTTATTTTTCATTGTATTATTCATAATATTGTATTTTTATGATTTAATTTAATTTTTTATTTAATCTTTTATTTCAATTGTACTGTATCCAGAACTTGATGGAATCATTTCTATTCTTGTACTGATTCGTTCTTTAAGAGCTTGTACATGAGAAATAATTCCTATTGTTCTATTTGTTTCGTTTTGCAATTTTTCTAATGCGTTTAAAGCGTCGTCGAGAGCCTCACTGTCTAATGAACCAAAACCTTCGTCAATAAAAAGGCTTTGCAATTTGGTGCTTCCACCAGCAAGGTCTGACAGTCCCAAGGCAAGCGACAGACTTGCAAGGAAACTCTCGCCACCTGATAAAGTTAGAACAGACCTTTCGCTGTTTCCAAGATAAGTATCTACGACAAGCAAATCTTCGTCTGTTTGATTTTTTGTATTTTTCTTTTTCAGCAAATAGCGTCCCGAAAAATTAAGTAAGTGTTTATTTGCAAATTTAAGTAATTGTATTAGAGTAAGTTCCTGAGCGAAAGCAGAGAATCGATTTCCTTTTGCATCGCCTATGTATTGGTTTAGCAATTGCCATCTTGAATATTCTTTTTTGCATATATTGAAGTATTTTTTTTTAATTTCAAATTTTTCGGTTCTTTTCTGGTTCTCATTTATTTCGTTTTGCAAAGCTCCTATGTTCTGATTATCAGAACGTATATTTTTTTCTAAATAGTCTATTTTATTTATTAAATCTTCGTAAATTAAATTACTAAAATCTTTTTCCTGCTTTATTTTTATTTGATTTTGTAGCTCGGATAATTGCTCATCTAACAAAAATTTTTCATTTCCAAGTTTATTTTTCAGTTGTCTTATTTTTACAGCAATGTTTTCATTCAGAATATCATTTTCGGCAGATTTAATATTATTGTATCCTATTTTTTCTATTTGTAGTATCAGTTTTATTTTTTTTGTTTCAATATTTTTGTTGAGTTCTGCTTTTTCTTTTTTTGTATTCTCAATCAATATTTCATTATTTTTCTTGTCACTTAACAGACCAGATTTTTCTTGTTTAATTTTGTTTATATTTTTTAAACAAGAATTTATTTGTTTGAGCAGTTTTTCTTCTTCTTTTTCTGGGTTTTTATTTTGCATCAAATCATATCGTTTTTTTTCTAAACAATTAATTTTATCATCAATTATTTTTAAAGAATTTTTTTTTTCTTTTATAATATTTGTTTGTTTTTCAACGAGTTTCTTTCTTTCTTTTAATATAATATTTTGTCCGTTAATTTTGTTTATTGTTTTTTCATATTCTTTTACTTTAATATTATAATCTATAAGTTTTTGCTTCAAAGTTTCCAGATTTTTACTAAAATTTCCAATAGCTCCAATATATTCATGATATTTTAGAAATAAATTTTTAATCTCATTTTCAGAATTAATTAAGTTCTGTATATGTTCTTGTAGTTCGTTTATCTTACCAAGCGATTTCAACAAAAAAAGTTGTTCTTTTAATTCTTTGCCCTGTGATATAATATTTTTTTTGATATTATAACTACTGTCAGTATCGTCAATTTTTATTTTCAATTTTTCTGACAATAAAATATTCTGATATTTTGTTATTAAATTATTTTTATCTTTTATTAAATTGTTATTATTTCTTTTTTCTTGTTTAAGATATGCCTGTTTTTCGATATTTTTATTTATCAATTCGTTCAGTTTTATGTTAAATTTTTTATACTCTTTTTTTATTTTTATAAGTTGTTGTTTTGTTTTTTCTGGATTTTTTTTGTACTCAGCAATATAAGGGTGTTCTTTTGAGCCGCAAAGCCAACATTCTTCGTTGTTTTTTAATTTCAGTCTATCGTCTTTATATTTATTTTCCAATTGTTCGCGTTCATATTTTTTTTGCAGTTCTTCCTTATGTTTTTCAGTTATTTCAGTTTCATTTTTATATATTTTTATTTCATCTGTAATTTGTTTTATATCATAATCTAACTCTTCCAGTTCTTTTTCTATTTTTCTTAATTTTTTGTTAGAATTTTTATAATCTTTTTGAATTTCTATCAATTTTTCAATTTCGTTATATTCTTTAAGTTTTTCTTCTCTGCGTTCGCTAAGTTCGTTCAAATTTTCAATTTCATAACTAACTTTTGTCTGATAATTGTTAATTTTTTCAGAATATTCTTTTTTTAAATCAATCAATATTTTATTTTTATTATTAGCTGTTCTTGCGATTTTCAATTTTTTTGAGAATTCAAATTTTGCACTTTCATTAAATATTTTTTTTAATTTATCGACAAACTGTTTTTTAGTTTTTAATTTTTCCGTTATTATAGGGAAATCATTTTTAAGATTTTCGATTATTTTATTTTTCTCTAAGTAATTTGAAATACTATTTTCATTTTTTTTGAGAATATTAATATTATTATTTAATTTTTCAATATTTTTTTTTGTTTCGTTGTTTATTTTTTCGAGTTTTATAAAATCTAATTTTTGGTATTCAAATTGGTTTTTGTTTTCTTTAATTTTATTATCAATATCTTTAACAGCTTTAAAAATCGGGTTCATTATTTTTATATCATTTTCTATTTTTGATTTTTTTTCTTCGTAAATTTTTTCTTCTTTTTGTATATTTTCGATATTATTTTTTATATCAATATTTTGCTCTTTTGCTTTTGTGTGTTTGTGTTTTATGTTCGTCTGGTTATTTTGTTCTGTTCTGTAAGCATGAATATCTTTTTGTTTTCCTAAGAGTTTGTCATGTTGTTCTAATTTTATGAACTTTTGTTTATTATTTTCTATTTGTTTTTTGTTACTTTTATATTTTTTATTATATAATATTTGTTTTTCAATTAATTCTTTTATTTCAGATTTTATTTGAATATATCTTTTATATTCGTCAAATTTTGATGAATTTTGTTCAATATTTTTATGATATTTTATAATATTTTCTTTTTTGTTCTTAACTGTTTCATCGGGTAAAATATCAATAGAATTTAGTTCTGTTTTAATTTTTTCATATTTAAGTTCTTCGATTTTTTGTTTTTCGTACACTTTTGCACCTATTTTACGATATATTTCAGTTCCTGTAATTTTTTCCAAAAGCGCACTTCTTTTTTGCTTTTTTGCTTTAAGAAATTTAGCAAATTCTCCTTGCGATAGAACAATTGATTTTACGAATTGTTCGTAATTAAGACCAATAATTTTTTCATTTTGTGCTGGAACTTCACTTTTTTTGAGGTCATATATTTTCTTTTCTGGGAGTTCAGAAAATTCCATATCATGATCGCGAAGGTTACCGTTTCTGTTTATTGATATACTCCATTTTGAACAATACTGTTTACCGCTAACTTCATAATCAACAGCAGCATAACAGTCTTTTGAATTTCTACTTAATATAAGACCATTATCTTTTATTGTTTTTTTTGTTACTTTTCGTTCACCAGAACGTGGAATTTCACCATACAAAGCAAGCGATATTGCATCAAGCAGTGTACTTTTGCCTGAGCCAGTAGGTCCTGTAATTGCGAAGAGTCCAGTACCAGATAATGGATAATTTGTAAAATCAATAGTCTTCTCGATGTTCAGAGAATTGATATTTTTTATGTGAAGTTTTAAAATTTTCATAACAATTAAAGTTTATTTTATATATTTGTATAACAATAGTTTATGTTTTTTTTAAGATTTATATTACAATAATTCATTCTGTTTTCACGCAAGATAATAATTTTATCGGTAATATCAAAATATTTTACTTAGATTGCAAAACAGATAATTTTAAATTCGTTTTTTGTAAATGAACTACCAGAAATTTTTTTAACAAAAGATTTGTAAATTCATTCTCGGAAACACGAAAATGATTGGATAATTCTTGTTTTTTTTTTTCCATAAGTTAAGAAGTTAAATGATAAAAATAAATTACTGACGTTGTGGCTTAAATGCCGACTGTTTATATGCAATATCGGTGAATTTTTCAATTATCTTCTCCATTTTTTAAGTTATTTAAATTTTTTTTGTAAGTTATATAAAATTCCGAATTTATTTTCCAATCCATTTCATCGTCTTCTTTTTCTATTAATGAAAAATTATCTGTTTCATAAAAATTTTTATTGAAGTTTTCTAGTTTCATTTTATATTTTTTTTCTAATTTTATTATAACTTCCTTTGTCGTTTCTATATTTTTTTCAAGTATTTTGATAAGCTGAACCTCTGCAAATTCATAAATATTTGAAAAACCTAAATTTTTAATTGATTCATTAATTATATTGAGTTTTTTATTTCCCATGTTTTTAAAATTGAATAATTATTAAAAAAATAACTTCCTGATTTGTTTCTTGTAAAATACTTATTATTAGTTGTAAACAAATTCGTAATTACATTAATTTCTACAATTTAAGATATTTGAAAGGTGATTATATTTTTGTCGCATATAAGGATTTATTTCTTGCGGGTTTACTTTTTCCAAAAGCATACAAATTAAACGTCTCTGAAGAGGAGCAATTTTATATATAGCATCAGAAAAAAGAAGAACAGGCAAGGAGTTCATTCGTAAATGACGAAATTCATTATAACCGAAATCTTTACCAGGAATGAAAATTGTTAAAAATTTTTGTATTAATTTTTTTTGTTTCCTTTCGCTTCTACCAAAATATAAAAAAATACCAAATGTAACAGCATCAGGTTTTAAACGATTATTTTTTATTTTATTAAGCAAAGAAAAAGCAATATTTTCATTTCCACATTTTCTTATCAGAGTCGTATAAGTGTATGTATTTGGTTTTAAATTATTTTTTTTCATTTCCGAAAACCAAAATAAAGACGTTTTATAATCTTCGCTTTTGGATATTAAAGTTGAATAAGAAATTATATCGGGTTTTAAATTATTTTTTTTCATTTCCGAAAACCAAAATAAAGACGTTTTATAATCTTCGCTTTTGGATATTAAAGTTGAATAAGAAATTATATCGGGTTTTAAATTATTTTTTTTCATTTCCGAAAAATGCTCAAAAGCCTGTTCGTAAGTTTTTGATTTTTTGATTAAAATTGAATAAGAAATTATATCAGGTATCAAACCTTTTTCTTTCATTTCATCAAAAAAATAAATTGCTTGTTCGTAGCTTTTTGAATAATTAATCAAACTATTATAAATAATATCGTTAGCCTGTAAATTATTATTTTTCATTTCATTGAAATGCTTTATCATTTGTTCATAATTCTCTGATTTATGAATTAAAGTTGAATAAGAAAATTCATTTGGTTTTAAATTATTTTTTTTCATTTCCGAAAACCAAAATAAAGACGTT
>JAOZMB010000020.1 GCA_029934515.1 Bacteroidales bacterium | reverse complement strand
CGTATCGAAATTAGCAAGTGAAATTATAGGACCTATAAATTTTGTTATAAGTTCTGTCTCATTGTAATAATGTACGTTCTCAAATAATAATTTTTGATAATATTTAATTATTTGATTTTCAAAATCACTAATATCAATATTGTCATTTAATAATTTTTCCAAGTTTTTATTTTCGATAGTTCTTTTTAAATCGAACTCCTCTTCTAACTCATCCATACCCCAGGCAGTAAAAACTTTCTTAATTTTTTTTTCTTTTTCCATTTTATTTAATATTTAAGATTTAATTTTTTCTTCTTTTTGAGCTTTCATTTTTTTTAATATTTCAGTGATAGTTGTTTTGAGATTTTTAAGAATTTTAAAAATATCAAAAATATCATCTCTCGTAGCAACATAAGCATTACTGACTGTATAAGTTTTACCTTCAAGTATCATAAAATGCCATTGCTTTCCAACAATATAAGCTCCGTAAACTGGGCATTTATTATTATTAAGTTTCTGTGCAACAATCATTTCAGCTAAATTTTGTGCCATTGGATTTCTTCGTGGTTCTACTTCTCTTTTGTATTCACTAATAAAAAAGAAAGGAATCTCTGGTTCCCATTTTCCTGTTGCAATCATTCCGTCTGCTCTACCCAACATTTCGTAATCTCCAACAATAGCTGAGATATATCGTTCTGCAAAATAATTAAAATCTGGTGTGTCAAAATTAACAAGCGAAATCATCGGACCTATAAATTTTGTTATAAGTTCTTGCTCGTTCCACTGTTTCATCTTATTGGCAGACATCTTTAAATAATATTTTAAATTCTGATTTTCAAAATCAGTTAATTCAACTTCTGTATTTAACAAATTTTGTAAATGTTTATTAGTATTTAGTTCTGTCAAATCAAATGCTTTCTCCAACTCGTTCATGTTCCATGCAGTAAAAACTTTCTTAATTTTTTTTTTGTCTTCCATTTTATTTAATATTTAAGATTTAATTTTTTCTTCTTTTTGAGCGTTCATTTTTTTTAATATTTCAATGATAGTTGTTTTGAGATTTTTAAGAATTTTAAAAATATCAAAAATATCATTTTCAGTTGCATCAAAAGACTTGCTAACTGTATAAGTTTTATCTTCTAGTATCATAAAATGCCATTGCTTTCCAACAATATAAACTCCGTAAACGGGGAATTTATTATTATTAAGTTTCTGTGCAACAATCATTTCAGCTAAATTTTGTGCCATTGGATTTCTTCGTGGTTCTACTTCTCTTTTGTATTCACTAATAAAAAAGAAAGGAATCTCTGGTTCCCATTTACCTGTTGCAATCATTCCGTCTGTTCGTCCAGACATTTTGTAATTACCAACAACAGCTGAAAACTCCCTTTCAGCAAAATAACTAAAATCAGTTGTGTCAAAATTAACAAGTGAAATTATCGGAGTAATAAATTTACCAGACAATTCTGCTTCATTGTAATAATGTACATTCTCAAATAACAACTTCTGATAATACTTAATATTTTGATTTTCAAAATCATTAAGCTCTACATTATTATCTAACAACTTTTCTAAGTATTTATTTTTAATAGTTTTTTTTAAACCAAATGCTTTCTCCAACTCGTTCATGTTCCATGCAGTAAAAACTTTCTTAATTTTTTTTTCGTGTTCCATTTTATTTAAGATTTTGTAAGCAATTATTACTTGTTCATTAACTTAGTAATCGTTAAAAAATAACTTTTTTATTTGTTTTTTGTAAAATACTTATTATCAGGTGTAAACCAATTTATAATTCATAATTTACTTATCTAATTTATTAAAAATATTTCATCTTTTAAAGTTTCTTATTTTTTATTTTAAGTTCAAGTTTTTTTGATAGCTTGTTAAGTTTGTATGCTTTTTTCCATTGAATAACAGCATCTTCCGTTTTGTTATTTTTAAATAATATATCTCCGTATAGTTCTATTAACTTATGATTTTCTGTTTTTATATTTTCAATTGCAACTTCAATATATTTAAGAGCATCTTCATATTTTTCCTGTTTATACAAAACCAAAGCATAAGTATTGTTGTAAGTTGGCGAATCTTTATCTGATTTTATACAAGCCAAAGCCAATTCCTCGGCTCGTTCTGGTTTAATATTTTTTTCCGATAAATAATAAGCATAACTGTTTGCCGCTTCCCAGTAGTCTTTCTTTAAATTTAATGCTTTTTCAAAACTTAAATCAGCTTTTTCGTATTTATTTTGTTTATTATAAACCTCTGCAAGATAGAACAAATATTTAGACATTAAATTATTATCATCTATAACTAAATCTTTTCCGTAGCTTAATGTTTTTTCGGCATTTTTGTAATCTTTAAGATTATATAAAGCCAAAGCGTTATAAAAAAATACTTTTGACTGATTTGGATATATATCTTTTAGTTTTTCTGTGTCATTATACAAGTTCTTAAAATCTCCAATTTCATAATCAATTTCAAATAATACCAGTACAAGATTAAAATTAGAGTTATCAATATTTACAGCTTTTCTTATATATTTTGCGGCTTTGTTTTTTTTATCTTTTTCCAACAAATATTCTGCATATAAAGTATATGTTATTCTTTCGTTTGGGTTTGTTAGCATTAAATTTTCAAGCAAATTTTCGTACTGCTCTTCCGACAATAAATTTTTATCTCTGGAAATAATTAACCTTATTTTTGTTTTGAAATCAACATCATAAGAATTGATTATAATAATAGCATTTTCATAAAACATATCTCCATCGCCCAAAAACTTTGAATATGAAGCATAAGAAAGCCTAAATGAAATATTATTTGGCTCTTCGGCAAGCATCTCTTTATACATTTTTTTAGCTTTATCCATTTCATTAACAGCCAAATAATACTCTGCAATCAATGCTTTAAATTTAATATTTTCTGGAAAATAACGTCTTAATTTTCTCAACTCTTCCAGCGCCTCATCTTTTTTGTTTAATGTCATCAACAAATTGTAAACGGGCAAAGCGTTAGTCTCTTCGTATGCAAATACCGTCTGTAACTTTTTATAAACATTCAAAGCTTGTTCTGTTTTCTTTTGCTCCATGTAAATATTAATCAAATCATAATATATGGATTTCATCTCTGGATTGCTTTGTATTATCTGCTTATATATGTTCTCCGCTTCTTGATATATATTTTGTTCTACTAACATATCGGCAAACAATATCTTGTACCATATTTTTTTGTCGTTTAGTTTAACTGCATTGTCAGCAAAAGTAAGCGCCGTACTAAAATCTCCATCATTTGCATATATAGTTGATATAAAATAATTCGAAGCCGCACTTTTGGGATTAATCTCCAGACAGTACATATACGTATCAATAGCTTCTTTATCGTTTCCTTTCATCCTCTGTTTTCCTGCTTCCGCAAAAGAATATTCAAACTTAAACTTATTTTCATCTGCAATGATTGTCTTCTCATAACTATTTAAAACATTACAGGAACTTATCATCATTGTCAAACAAACAATGAGTAAGATAATATTTTTATTATTTTTATTCATGGCTCGTGGAATAATCGCTTATACTTAAACTTCCATATGATTTTTTAACTGTTGCATAACTTCCTATCATAGAATTTGAGAGGTTATAATTTTCTATAAAGGCATTGTTTTGGATTATAGAATTTTTAATTACAGAACTATTAATAACAACATTTTTGCCAAGCGATACATAAGGTCCGATAACAGAATTTGTTATTTTAACATTTTCATCAATAAAACATGGTTCGATAATAATTGCATTATTTTGTTTACATGTTTGCGAAACAGAATTTCCAAGGTGTACCAATATTCTTTGATTTGTATAAACTGTTGCGTCTTTGTTTCCGCAGTCTAACCATTCGTTTACAGTTTCTGTTTTAAATTTTATTCCGTTGTTTTTCATATTTTCGAGAGCATCTGTTAACTGATATTCACCGTTTACTTTTATTTCGTTGTCAATCAAAAATTTAAGTTCTTTTCTTAAATTATCACCGTCTTTGAAATAATAAATTCCTATTATTGCCAAATCTGAAACAAATTTTTTAGGTTTTTCGATAAAATCAGTAATAGCTCCTGTTTCACAAATTTTAACAACACCAAATGCTTCTGGATTTTTGACACGTTTTACCCAGATTACAGAATCGTTATCTTCGTTAAGATTAAAATCGGCTTTAAAAAGTGTATCTGCAAAAGCTACTATTACTCTTTCGTTCAGCGAACCAGCGGCACAATGAATAGCATGAGCTGTGCCAAGCGGTTCTTCCTGATAATATATTTTTGGCACGGCACCGAGATTTTTAGCTATATCTTTCAGTTTATCTTCAACTTCCTGTCCGAATGTTCCAGTAATAAAAGCTATTTCTGTAATTTGCGATTTTGAAACATTTGCTATTTCTTCTGCAAGTCGCTGTACAATGGAAACTCCCGCAATGGGCAACAAAGGTTTTGGAACAGTTAATGTATGAGGTCGCATACGTTTTCCCATTCCCGCCATAGGTATTACTAATTTCATATATTTGAATTTTATTTATTAAAATTATTATTACATTTAAAATTTTTGACAAATTTAATTATTTTTTTTATAATTTCATTAAAATAGAAACAGTTTCTAATCTTTTATTGATTATAATATTTTTTATTGAAATTATAATTTATTGATTAGTAGATAAATATCTCACGGAAGTGGAAATTTAGCAATTACTTTTGAACCAAACTATATAAGCATATCCAGAAAACATAATTCTGAACAAGATAAATTTTGGTCTTGAAAATTGGTGGTTTTGTCTTTATTGATAAGAGTATTATTATTGTTAAATTCGGTAGTTAGTACGCTTATTCAACAACCAGAAAAGGTTGTACGTTAAAAAAAACGACTGCTTGAAAAAACAATCTATTAAAACAAAGATGACGATTTTTTTGTATGTCTATTTATACTTTACAATCAATTAATTTATACAATTTATCAGAGCGTCTAATTTTTTTTGGAACAGGCATTGATATTGTTTGTTTTTTTAATACTTTATCTGTCTTTTTTCCATCGAAACGCAATTCTTTAACAATCATTTTTATAACTCCAGTTGTTGTACCTGTAATTAAAATCTCGTCACCTATTTTTAATTCTCCAGCTTGTATAAAAAATTCACCGATACCTATTTTAGCAAAATAATTTGTTCCTTTGCCAATGTATGTTTTTCTTTTCGTTGCTTGCGAACCGTATCTGTTGCTCCACTCTCCGAGTTTACGTCCAAGATAGTAGCCGTCCCAGAAGTCTCTATTAAATACTGTTTTTAATCTTGTTTCCCAAATTTTAATTTTTTCTTCTGTATAATTTCCCTCAAAAACGGCATTTACAGCTTCTTTATAACATTCTGTAACTGTTTTAACATATTCAGGTGGTCTTGCTCTTCCTTCTATTTTAAGTATAGTAACTCCAGATTCTATTATTTTATCTACAAAATATATTGTAGATAAATCTTTTGGCGACATAATATATTCATTATCAATTTCAAGTTCGTAACCAGATTCTTTTTCTTTTACAGAATATGCTTTCCTACATGTTTGTAGGCATGCGCCACGGTTTGCAGATGAGTTCTGTTCGTGTAGGCTTAAATAACATTTACCAGAGATTGCCATACATAAAGCTCCATGTACAAAAATTTCAATTTGCAATAATTTGTTAGAAGGACCTTTAATATTTTCTTCTTTAATTTTTTTAGTAATATATGCAATTTGTTTTAGGCTTAGTTCTCTTGCCAGAACAATTACATCAGCAAATTTTGCATAAAATTTTACTGTTTCAAAATTGCTTACATTAAGTTGTGTAGAGATATGCAATTCAATATCGACAGAGCGAGTATAATTAATAACAGACTGGTCGGAGGCAATTATTGCTGTAATTCCACTTTTCTTTGCCGTATCAACAATTTTTTTCATAATATTTATGTCGTGGTCATAAATTATTGTATTTACGGTAAGATAACTTTTTATTTTGTTTTTATTACATATATCAACAATTTTTATTAAATCGTTAATAGTAAAATTATTTGATGATTTGGCTCGCATATTTAGTTGTTCGATACCAAAGTAAATAGAATTAACACCAGCATTTATTGCAGCGTGTAACGATTCAAACGAACCGACAGGTGCCATTATTTCAATATTATTATTCATATTTTATTGTCCTATCAATAATTTAACAATAAAAAAAAGCCTTACATATTAGTAAGGCTTTTTTTAATGCTCCTCCTCTAGGACTTGAACCTAGGACACCCTGATTAACAGTCAGGTGCTCTAACCAACTGAGCTAAGGAGGAATCTTTTTCAAAACTGCGATGCAAAGGTAAAAAGCTTTTTTTAACAACCAAAAAAAAATTAGAAAAATTCAAAAATAATAATTTATAAAACTTGTAAATTATATTTAATCTTTGTAAAAATAAAATATAAAACTCTCAAAATCAATTAATTATATAGTTTTATATATTGTATTTAAAATAATTGAAAAAATATTTATTTATTTTAATTTTACCAAAATTAAGGTCTAAATTATCAATTAAAAAAAATAAAAAATAATTCTTATGACGATGCAGAATTTTCATTCATTGTATATCACAAACACATCAAAAAAAATCATACTTGATTATTCAATATATTATATCATTTTTCTTTTTTTATTTTAATAAAAAATATAATTTTGTAAAAAAGCGTGTAAACATAACTCAATAAAAATTATTAAAAATAAAAATTTGATAATATGAAAGAAGAAAAATTAGAAAATCAAAAAAACTTTGAAGACAAAGAAACGTTGATAGAAGACAGCGAAATTTTGATATATGAAACAAACGAAAATGAAAACATTGAAGAAGAAAATCCTTTGAAAGAAAAAATTATTAATCAGAAAACAGCTTTGCTTGTAACAGGAGGAAGTTTGCTTGCAGGAACTGGATTCGTAGCAGGAATAAACAAAAACGATGACAAAATATTAATCGATACAAATAATGATAATATTGCAGATACAATTCTTACAGACGAAAACAAAGACGGTATTTATGACACAGAAACAGAAATCGTGGAAATCGAACCTGAAATAGAAGAAGTTGAAACTGATAACGAGAGTTCAAACAACAACAGTTTTAATATAGATACAGCGCCACACACACAAGATGGAACTGTAACAAATGAGATGTCATTTTCAGAAGCCTTTGAAGCGGCAAGAACAGAACTCGGAGCAGGAGGAGTTTTTGAGTGGAACGGACAATTATACGGGACATTTTACGAAAACGAAGTTGATGAAAATCATAACCCAACAATTCAATATAATACAACAAAAGATTCCAATTATCAGACAAATAAAGAAAAAGAAGACATTGAAGATGTTGAATTGAAAAATGAGAATACAGAGAAAATAGTAGAAGTAGAACCAGAAAATGAAGAAGAAATAGTAGAAGTAGAACCAGAAAATATAGAGGAAGTTATCTATGATGGTGAAACGTCAAAAGACATTCCCGATGATGTACCAGATGCAGAACTTGATGAATACGATGATGACCTTATTGCATTAAACGATGATTTTGATGATACAAATGATTGGATATAAACAAATTAAAATAAAATAAAATGAAAGTAAAATGTTCTAAATGCGGTAATATTTTGGTAATTTCAGAAAGAAAATTGCCTAAGAATAAGAAAAAAGCAATGGTCAGATGCACAAAATGTAAACATGCCATTGTATTTGCAATACCAAATGCGGAAGAACTAGAAGGAGAAAAAACTGAAATAGGAACTGATAATAACCAGAAAATTCAAAATGCAAAACTTGTTGAAACAAAAACAGGGAAAGAACATATTTTGAAAATAGGTAAAAATATTATTGGAAGAAAAGCAGATATTTCAATTGATGGAGATATATACATAAGCAGAAAACATTGTCTAATTGAAATGAAAAAACAAACTTGGGGTCTTGAACTTATAATTAGTGATGATGGAAGCGAAACAGGAAGACCAAGCATAAACGGAACGATTTACAATGAAGAAAGAATTTCTAAATATGATAAAATTATTTTGAAATCTGATGATAATATTCGTATAGGAAGAACAAATCTTATTGTAAAATTTTATTAACAATAATGAACTGTCGGCGTGACTGACAACCACACCGACAGTAAACAAAAAAATATATAGAAAAATGAAAACAAAATTAATAATAATTATTATTATATTATTTTTGCAACAAACAAAAGCACAGCAAAAATTTGTTGTTATTGCGGGAATTGCAGATTATAAAGATAATCGTTTAGATTTAAGATACAGCGATGATGATGCGTATCGTTTTTATGCTTACCTAAAAAGCACAAAAGGTGGAAGTGTGCAAGATGAGAATATTAGAATCTTGATAGATGAAGCAGCAACAAAAAAAAATATATTGAAAACAATGGATAATATATTCGCAAAAGCAAGCCAGAATGACATGCTTATTTTTTCATTCTCCGGTCACGGAATAGAAGGAGCATTTTGCCCTTATGAAACAAATAGTAATTACAACTCGATGTTAAAACACAGCGATATTAAAAAAATGTTTAAGAAATATCCCGCAAAATATAAAATTATATTTGCTGATGCTTGTCATTCGGGAAGCATTTATAAAAAAACAAACAAAGGACTAAAACCAGTAAACAAAACAAACAAAACAAACATAGTAATAATAATGTCTTCAAAATACAACGAAGAATCAGAGGAAAACCCCAAAATAAGACAAGGAGCATTTTCTTACTATCTTTTAAGAGGTTTGCAAGGTAAAGCTGACAGAAATAATGATAAAATTATTACTATAAAAGAACTATTCCCTTACATAAAAGCAAATGTTATTAACTTTACAAATAACAGACAAACACCTTTTATTGAAGGTAAAGCACCAAAAAATATGATAATTGGTAAATTAAAATAAATTTAAATATAATATTTATTTGTTTATATTTGCCTTTATAGCAATAAGCAAACCATAAGAAAAAGACACAATGATTAAAGTAATTAAAAAATAAATTATGATAAATGAAAAAATACTAAATTACCGCATAATTAGATTAATAGGAAAGGGAGGAATGGCAGAAGTATTTGAAGCAGAGCATGAAACATTTGATGACCGTAAAGTAGCAATAAAAATTCTTGACCCTATTTTGACAAGAAAAGAAAAAATTGCAAAAAGATTTGTGAACGAAGCTAAAATTATGGCGAGATTGGAGCATCAAAATATTGTTAAAGTTGTGGACTTTGAGAAACGAACAAATATGCTCGCAATAGTGATGGAACTTTTGGAAGGCAAAAGTTTGACTGGATACATAAAACAAAAAGGTAAACTGAAAAAGAACGAAGCTATTAAAATATTTAAACAGACTTTGAATGCGTTTGAGTTTGCTCATAATAAAGGAGTCGTTCACCGTGATGTAAAACCTTCAAATATTTTCATCGAAACAGGAAAGAACAATAATGTTAAAATTCTTGATTTTGGAATTGCGAAATTATTAGACAGCAATGATAACGACACAAACACAGGAGCACAAATGGGAACGCCTATTTATATGTCCCCAGAACAAGTAAAAGATAGCAAAAATATCGATAAAAGAAGTGATATTTATTCACTCGGAGTAGTATTGTATTATGTGCTAAAAGGAAAACCAGCTTATGACAGCAAAAGTTTATCTAATTTTGCTATTTATACCAAAATTGTAAACGAACCAATGCCAGAACTAACAGAACACACTCAACTGAACAAAATTATTAAAAAAGCAACTGCTAAAAATCCAAAAGACAGATACCAAACATGCAAAGAGTTTGAAAAAGCATTTACAAGTGACAGAAAGACTCTAAGCAACAAAAACAGTAACAACGAAGACGAAACTATTATATACAATAAACATAAGAAGTTTGTCAAAGAAGAACAAGACGAAGACGAAACCATGATAGACGACCCAGAAACAGAACTTTGGGACAAGATTAAAAATAAAACAGACATACAGCAGTTTGAAAAATACTTGCAAAAATACAAGAACGGAAAATATAAACAACAAGCAAGTAAGAAAATAGAACAATTAAAAAATGCCAGAGTAGAATCAAGCAAAACTGACAGTAGCAACAAGGGAAAGAAAAACAAAATATTAATATCTATTATTGCATTAATTGTTGTTATAATTATTCTTTTTATTTGGCAACCATGGGAAATAAACAGTATGCTATTAATACCTATTATTGCAGTAATTATTATAATTATTCTTTTTATTTGGCAACAGTGGGCAAAAATAACAGAAAAAGTTAAAGAAGAGGTTGTAGAAGATAATTTAATAGCGGAAGCAAAAATAACAGAAAAAGTTAAAGAAGAGGTTATAGAAGAAATTACAAAAACAGTAAAAGCATTAGATTTTGATTTTGTATCTGTAAAAGGAGGAACATTTCAAATGGGAAGTAACGATTATAGCGATGAAAAACCAATACACAGTGTAACGCTAAGCAGTTTTAATATAGGAAAATACCAAGTAACACAAGCACAGTGGAAAGCTGTAATGGGCAATAATCCAAGCTACTTTAAAGGAGATAAACGCCCTGTGGAAAAAGTAAGCTGGAACGATATACAAAAATTTCTGCAAAAATTAAATAAAATGACAGGACATAATTACCGACTGCCAACAGAAGCTGAATGGGAATATGCCGCAAAAGGAGGAGAGAATTACAAATATTCTGGTAGTAACAATATTGACGATGTAGCTTGGTATGATAAAAATTCAGGTAGTGGAACTCATCCTGTTGGTCAAAAAAGTCCCAACGGTTATGGACTTTACGATATGAGTGGCAATGTTTGGGAATGGTGCCAAGACGTTTACAAATCTGATTTTTACAGTCAAAGCGAAAACTCAACAAACCCCATATATGCAGGAAGCGGCTCGCTTCGTGTTATACGCGGCGGCTCTTGGGACTGCTACAGTGAGGGTTGTCGTTCGGCTAATCGTGACGGCTACACGCCAAGTGATAGCGACTACGACGTGGGCTTTCGTCTTGCCGAGACAAATTAACTTTTTAGTTTTTTACCTTTTTACCTTTTTACTTTTTTTTTATGCAAAACTCCCTCAAAAGTTTGAAAAACTTTTGAGGGAGTTTTGTATATATGATATAATATATATCTATTACAAAAAACACGCTTGCGCAGGCAAGTTTTTTGCATATATGCGTTATATGTTTGCATATATACATAGAGTTGTTAGTTGTTAGTTGTTAGTTTCTATTTATCTGCGCTTATGCTGTTTTTTCACTGCACAATATTTTTATTCAATATGATATTAAGACTCCTAAAAATAAATAAACATGCAAAATTCTGAAATAAAAATATACCAAACCTCCGAAGGCAAAACTACAATAGATGTAAAACTTGAAAAAGAAACAGTTTGGTTAAATTTAAATCAAATATCTGTTCTCTTTGAACGCGATAAGTCTGTTATTTCAAGGCATATAAATAATGTTTTTAAAGAACAAGAATTAGAAAGGCATTCAGTTGTTGCAAATTTTGCAACAACTGCCAAAGACGGAAAAACCTACAAAGTTGATTTTTTTAATCTTGATGTTATAATTTCTGTCGGATACAGAATAAAATCTAAACGAGGGACACAATTCAGGATTTGGGCAAACCAGTTATTAAAAGACTATTTAATAAAAGGTTATGCCCTTAATCAAGAAAAGCTCAAAAAACAATCAGAACAGCTTAACGAGTTGCAACAAACAATAAAAATACTTGGTAATGCTCTTGAATATAAAGAACTCTCAAACGATGAGAGTCGAGGATTAATAAAAATAATTTCGGATTATTCTTATGCTTTGGAAATTCTTGACCAATACGATTATCGTTCTTTAAAAATAGAAAATATATCTTGTAAAGAAATTTATCATTTAAATTATGAAGAGGCAATCAATAAAATCAGTCTCGCCAAACAAATATATGGCAACAGCGATTTATTCGGACATGAGAAAGACAACTCGTTCAGAAGTTCTGTTTCAACAATTTACCAAACTTTCGGCGGTGTTGATTTGTATCCGAGCATAGAAGAAAAAGCCGCTAATTTGCTTTACTTTATCATCAAAAATCATTCTTTCTCTGACGGAAACAAAAGAATTGCAGCATTTTTGTTCCTTTATTTTCTTGAAAAAAATAAATTATTGTTTACACAAACAGGGCAAAAAAGAATTGCCGATAATGCTTTGGTAGCATTAACTTTAATGATAGCAATAAGCAAACCAGAAGAAAAAGACACAATGATTAAAGTAATCGTAAACTTAATAAATAAAAATAATTAAAAAAATAAATTATCCTGCGTTTGTGCTGTTTTTTCACTGCACCTAATCATGCGCATTATACCGTTTACCCAAAATAATTTTTTATTACATTGTTTTATATTTAATAATTTTTTTTACCTTTGTATTAAGTAAATTACGAATTGGTTTACACCTGATAATAAGTATTTTACAAAAAACAAATCAAAAAGTTATTTTTTAACAATTACTTATTGAAATTTCCGAAATACTGAAAATATGAAAATAGAAATAAAACAACCATTATCATTAAATGGAATAGGAAAGCGCAAAAATCAAGAAGACAATATTTTTCCTGCCATGAATAAAGCCGATAATAATACAAACATATTTATTGTTTGCGATGGTGTAGGTGGTCTTGATAAAGGAGAAACAGCAAGCGATTTGGCATGTAGAGAGTTTGCAAAAAATATAAAAACTGTCAGCGAGACTTCAAGCCACACTGACAGTAATATCCAAATATATTTACAAGCATTTGAAAATACACAAACAGCTTTTGATGAATATATTGACAAAAATCCCGAAACCAAAGGAATGGCAACAACGCTTGTATCCGTACATATACACAAACAAGGTTTAAGCGTAACGCATTGTGGTGATAGTCGTTTTTATCATATACGAAACGAAAAAATACTTTGGCAAACAGAAGACCACACAGTAATAAACGAGCTGATAAAAGCTGGAGTAATGACCGAAGAAGAAGCCAAAGACAGCAAACGCAATAAAATATCAAGAGCAGTACAGGGCAAAAACATTAGAAAAACAAAACCAGATATTCACTTTATAAAAGACATACAAAGAGATGATTATTTATTTCTTTGTTCAGATGGAGTTTCAGGAAGTATAACAGATACAGAACTTTGTGAAATATTATCAGCAGAAGTGACAAACAAAGAAAAAATTCAAACAATAAACATACTTTGCGATGCCAACTCAACAGATAATTATTCCGCATATTTAATACAGATTGACAATGTAGAAATACCAAAATATATTATCAAAACAAAAGAAAAAAGTTTTTTTGCAAAGATAAAATCAAAAATAAATAACTTTCTAAGAATATAAAAAATGCCACGAATTATAAAAATAGGTCGGAGTAATAAGAATACAATTATTGTCGATATAGAACATAGAAAAATAAGCCGTGAACATGCCGAAATAATTAAAATAGGAGAAGAAGAATATCTAATAAAAGACCTTAACTCAACACACGGAACTTTTGTAAATGATAATCGCATAAAACAAACCCAATTAACAAAAGATTGCAAATTGCAACTTGCAGATTTTGAAATTGACATTGATTCCTTGTTATTAAAAATAGATTCAGTTGATTTTAACAAGCAAATTGAATATACAAAAATATTGAAACAGAAAGAAATTTTGGCAAAATTTGATAAACTTGAAAATATATACGAACAATACAAAAAAGATAAACGTAAAATTGAGCGAGGAGGCGGATTAAAAAAAACTGGATTGAGAGCCGTTCTTGCTTTGATACCGTTTATTGGTAATGCAATAGGAATAATGTTAGGTCATACAATAGATGTAAGAAAACAACTCGATGATTTAAACGAACAATTTAAAATTGATTATGTTTGTCCAATTTGTTATAAATTTTTTGGTTTCATTGAACCTTTTGAAAATATCAAAAAACGTGGATATTGTGGTCGAGGACGTTGCAATGCAAAATGGAATACACATTAAACTGACCTTACGCAGTTAAGGCAGACGCATCAAAAATAAATCATAGTTTGTATTTATTTGCTAATCATTTTGCATTATGAGCTAGAATTAAGTATTGAATAATGTAGCCTTAATTACTTATTTATCACCACCATTTTTATAGTTAAAATAAAAAATCCGTGGTAATTTATATAAAAAGCCAAAAATTTCTGTTTGACTTTTTAGAGTTTTACTAAAAAAATAAATTTACTGATATACATTAATTGTAAGTTCGTCCAAATATATAGAACATTTCATATTATTTGCAAAATAAAAAATCCGCAGAACTGCAAAGCTCATTGCATACATCAATGGTTTGGAAGCAATTCTTTTTATCAAATTCAAACAAAATAGAAAATAATCAGATAAATATAACACTACTTAATTTTTAAAATCTTATAGAATGAAAAATATACAAAATACAGCAATATTATTTTTTTTTATAACAACTATGTTATCTTCATGCGGAAATAAAGAAGATAAAGACTCGTTGTTTATAGAAACAGAATACGGAAATATGATAATAAAATTATATGATAAAACTCCAAAACACAAAGAAAATTTTCTGAAACTCGTAAATGAAGGTTTTTATGATAACCAGATTTTTCATAAAGTTATTCGTGGATATATCATTATGGGCGGAAACCCTGATTCAAAATATGCCGAAGAAAATAAAAACAAATACATAGAAAAAATTGAATATACTTTAACAGCTGAAATTATAGATACTGTTTGTAGTAAAAAAGGTGTACTAATCGCAGTAAGAGAACCAGATGAAATAAATCCAAACAAAGAATCTTCTTATTCGCAATTTTTTATAGTTATAGGACGAAAATTTACAGAAAAAGAATTAAAAAACTATGAAGAACAAATGAATATAACAATAAAAAAACAAGCGATTAGTAATTATATAAAAGAAAAAGAAGTATTCAGAAACAAAATCGAGCAACTACAATACGAAGAAAATTTTAATGAAATGGACTCTTTAATTGCAGATATTGAAAAAAAAATTGATATTAAAGAATTTAAAATATTGGATAAACATAAGAAAATTTATACAAAAATGGGAGGAATTCCAAATTTTACAGGAGAATATACTATTTTTGGTGAAATAACAGAAGGACTTGATATTATTGATAAAATTTCAGATGTTGAAACAGGAGAAGAAAATAGACCAGTTAAAGATATTAAAATTAAAATAATAAATAAAAACAAATAAACTGTCGGCGCGGATTCAAACCATACCGACAGTAATTTTTATATGTTACAACTAATAAAACGATTCTTGCCGTTAATATCTTTAATCAATATTACATTAAGAAAACCTTTATTTTTAAATAAATTTACTGTTTCATCGCCGTGTTCCTCATTAATTTCAACATATAATTTACCTCGCTTAGACAAATTTTTTAAAGCAAAATCTGAAATCGCTTTATAAAAAATAAGGTAATTATCATCAGAAACAAATATTGCATTACTTGGCTCATATTCAACAACTCTACTATCTAATATTCGTTTCTCTGACTCCTTTACATAAGGAGGATTTGATACAATAATATTAAATTTTTGGGGAAAATCAAAATCAATAAAACGCAATATATCGGCTTGTATAAAAGATAATTTTACATTGTTTGATTTTGCATTTTTGGAAGCAGTAGCAAGTGCTTTTTTATTTATATCCAATGCGTAAATATCAGAATTTTTAATATTTTTGGATAGTGAAACAGCTATGCATCCGCTACCTGTACCGATGTCAATAATACTAATTTTTTTTCTATCGCTGTCTAATTCGTTCAATATTAATTCTACAAGCTCTTCCGTCTCTTGACGAGGAATTAAAACATCTCTGTTTACATAAAACAAAGATTCGTAAAAATAAGTAAATCCAATTATATATTGAATAGGTTCATTATTTTCTAAACGATTTAATATTTTTTTTAATCGTAAAAAATTTAATTGACTAAACTCAAATTCTGAATCAGTGATAAGTTTTATTTGATTTATATCGAAAGCATCTTCAAAAATAATCCTAAGCAATCCAGTAATTTCATTATAATCATAATGAAATTTTAACCTATTTTTAGCATATAACTTGGCAGAACGAATTGTCATATAAATTAAAGATTAATACCAAATATTACAAAATAGTTTTCGTTTTGTGGGTTTACAGAAAAAGTTCCAAAAATAGGTAAAGAAAAATTATCTGTTACTTTAATTTCTTTTGAAACAGTAAATCCAGTATAAACAACAGCAAAATCTTTACCATACATTCCCGTAAAAGGTGTTGCTCCAGCAAAAATATTTAATGAATTTTTAAAAGTATAACTTAACTCAAAATATGTTGAATAATTACTTTTTTTTATGTCTGTTTCGTCTATATCATACATTATTTTTTTATCATCACCCCAAATCATTGTTCCAGCATATATTCTCAAAGGGAAATTTTCATTTTCATAAGTAAGTCCTATTTCTATATCGTGTCCCGTTGAATCGCTAAAATTAAAATATTTCTTGTTCATAGCAAAAAAGTAATCAGACAAAGTTACAGTAAAACCACTTAGGGAATACGACATACTAAAATCAATTTCTTTTGTCAACAGCAAAATATCACTCGAAGCCCAAGCTCCTATACTAAAATTATTAATTTCGTAATTTACAGCTGGTTGGAAACTTAGTGTCGGTCCGTCTATCCCGCGCCAGATGTAGTTGCTAACTATATCCGCACCAAAAGATAATTTTCCTGCTTGCTCTTCTGTCTCTTGCGCTTTCAGTTCATTTGTGAAAAATACAATCGTTACAATTGTTGTAATAATTAAAAATAGTTTAGATTTTTTCATTGTTATAAGATTTATTATTAATAGATTATTTTATTGTTCTTTGTCCATTTTTTTTCAATATTTGTGAACCTCGTTCAGATAGAACAAAGTTAAAAAATTCTTTTGTTGTTTTTTTGTTATCTGCATTTTTAAGCAATGTAATTCCATAAATCATAGATTCTCCTCTGATTTTGATATAATTATTATTCTTGTTTCCTTTAATTTTCACTTCTACTGTATTATAAAATTCTGATAGTTCTGGATTACTTAAATTTATACTGTCATTTAGTTTGATATATTTTAGATTGTGTTGCTCTGCTACTGAGCGATATTCAAAAATATAATCCAGAGCTTTTGCATCAAGTAATGCAATCAAATCAATTGCTTTTGGACGAATATATCTTATATCCTTTAATAAAAGAGAATCGCAGAAGCTGGGTTTATTATAAAATTTTTCACTTAGTTTCCATAATAAAACAGTTCTGTATCCGCATGGGTCACTGTTAGGGTCGGCTCTACCGTATATAACATCTTCCTTAGATAAAATATCCATCCAGTTATTTGAATTTATATATTCAGAGTATTTAGAAAAATCACTATAAGAAATAACCATTTCGTTTGATGCAAAATTATAACATGTATCCGCATATTCTGGTATCAACATTTTATTTATTATCGTATAATCTGCGGAAGCCATTATTCCACATTTCCTTTTTAGGTCTGTAATTTTTCTTGCACATGTAACACTGCCTGCTGGTTCGAGTAAAATTTTAACCTCAGGATGTAACTTCTCGAACTCTGATTTCATTTCTTTAAAAGGAACAAACAAACTACCAGCAAGAAAAACAGTAACATTACCACTCAACTCCGAATCTTGAACAGTTTTTTTTGCAGTTTCTTTGTTATTGATATTATTACAGGCATGAAAAGAGAAAATGAAAAATGTAGCAAAAAATAAAATTTTATTCATAAATTTATTTTAATATAAATTATTAATAATATAATTATTGTACATAAAGACAAAAGAGCGTATTTTTGTAATATGAAAATATTAATAATACTCAAATGTCAGTAATATATTTGAGGACAAAGGTAGTAAAAAAAAAAAAAAAAAAGCAATAATTTTAATTAATACATTAATATTTATGAAACATACCGATAAAAAATTAAGTCATATTGACAATTCAGGTAAAGCAAAAATGGTAGATGTAGGTCACAAAGTTCAACAGTTGAGAATTGCGAAAGCTCAAGGTCACATATCTTTGGATGAAAAAACGCGCCTACTTATTAGCGAAAATAATATGAAAAAAGGAGATGTTCTTACTGTTTCCGAAATAGCTGGAATCCAAGCGACAAAACGAACAAGCGAACTTATTCCATTGTGTCACAATCTGTTAATAACAAAAATATCAGTAAATGCTTCTATCGACAAAACCGGTGTAAAAATTATCAGTAAAGTAAAATGTATCGGACAGACAGGCGTAGAGATGGAAGCTCTAACTGCTGTAAGTGTTGCTTTGCTAACAATATACGACATGTGCAAAGCTGTTGATAAAAATATGAAAATTGATAATATTTTTTTAACAGAAAAGACTAAGATGGCTTACAATTATTAAAAAAACCGTGTTCCTGTTATCTGATAAATAGGAACACGGACAAACACTGATTATACAGATTTTTCACGGATTTTTTATAATTTTCTTAATAATCTTCTTCTGTTTCTTCTTCTTCGTCTTGCGGTGGTTCATCTTTTCTTTTTGTTCTTTTTCCTGTAAAATTTTCTATAAAATCTTCTTTGTCATCAATATTTGTTAGTACAAATTTATAGCCAGTTTTTTCATCTTTTCGTTCTTTTCCTTTTAGTTTACTTATATGTTCATTGAATTCAACCACCGATGAGTACATATACATTTGATTATTGTGAAATCTAAAATAGAACCAATTACTTTTATCAATTTCAAGATAAATATAAACAAAATCAGTTCCTATTTCACGCTCAACCAGAACATATCCTTTAAGATATTTGTTTAATACTTTATTTCTTATTGAACCTACACCAATTTTTCCAACCGATTTGAATGACTCAGATGCATCGTCCCATACCATTTTTAAATCAGCCAAGACCAATGAATGTTCCAATGTATCTGGAAATTTTGGATTATCTGGTCTTTCTGAAAGTTGCGTAATAAATTTACCTCCTTCTTCGGCACCTATCAATTTGTTTAGATTTCTTTGATATGAATCAGTAATAGGGTCTACTGGTTTTGCGGCATAAAAATCTTTTATCTTATCAATCATTATATTTTGCAGTTTGTTTGGAAACGGGAAATCAAAATAAGTCATTACATTTAGAGTTGCTTCTTTTGTATGCAAATTATATTTGTATCTTCCTGCTGCGCCCAAGTTATACTTCAAAGTTCTGGCATAATCGAAATCACCTGTTGCTGTAATAATACAATTTTTTATATCATAAGTCATCATATTTCCGGGTATTGAAGCCGAGTCTATTTTTGATTTTGTAGTTATTTTATATTTAAGTCCTTTGTCCGATTTGTCGCAATATATATAATATACGCTGTCTTTAACCGAAAATATCGAAGACGATGTTCCCTTAGGATTTGTTGTAATAAAAGCTGGAAATGAACGAATTGAATTAGTCGAATCAGGAGCGATTATAATATTTGCATGTATTCTGGTTTTGCTGTCTGCTTCGTTTAGTTCTCTATTTAATGGAATTTGGACTTTTTTCGGATTTATTGTAGATATAAAATTAAACCATGGCGTTTGTGTTTCACATGCGTGAACCTGTTTTGCATAACCTTGAAATTCGAGGTAATCGTTTGTTGCGTTAAATCTTACATTTCCTTTAAAATCAAAATCTGGACTTAAAGTAAATTTTCTGTCCTCTGGAATTATTCCTTTGGCAACCGATGCTTTTTTGTCATTATTGTAATAAATTGAACTGAAAAAAATATTTTGTGAGTTCCCTACTTCATCGATATATAAATATGTTCCTGCACTTGCATTATACTCGTATCTGTTTGTTATTTCAATATCAACATCAGCAATATTATGCTTTCCTTTTGCTGTAACCGAAGTTTTAAATAATTTATCAATTTTTGCATCTATTTTAATTTTTACATCGCTTGACGGCACAACAACAATATCTGCAACTCTTATTTTCTTTACTTCTTTTACTGTAATTTCTTTTGTCTTAGCATCAAAAAATGCTTTTGTACATTTAAATCTCAACGAGTCTTTTCCTTTCTGCAAAGCAACAAATTCAGATGTTTCTTCTAATTGAAAAAATAAAACTTCACTAAAATCGTATCTATCAACAAGTTCTGAACGATTAAGCAATTTATTGTCTTCAGTTTTTGTAGGGTCTGTATAATTTTCTACATTATTGTTTATATCAGCTTTATATTTTCCATGATGCCAAATAAAATGGTCTGAATAATTATCGTATTTATTTTTCGGGAAATTAATTTTTGCAGATTTTGAATTTGACTGGAATACAGATTTCTCAGCTTTTATATCTACATAAGTTTTCATTCCGTATGCGTTAAGAACGATTTCATTTTCAGGGTCTTTTAATTTTGTATCGCTTAGTTCGCTGAAAAAAGAATTTTCGTTAAAGTTAAAATCTTTTTCAGATTTAATAACACTTTCCTCAAAAAGTATCTTTCCATTACCTGTCAAACCTATTTCATCATAAATAAGACGACCATTCATTTTCACTTTTTTATCATATATAAAAGCCTGTGATTTTTCTGTATCACATTTAATAAATTCATTTTTTGTATCCCAAACAATATCTACATCAGAAGCTTCTAAATCTGGATATTCTGCATCGCCGAACTCTCCGTTGTTCCTTTCTATTTTAAATTTTCTTGCTTTTGCTTTTGCCATATCTGGAAGGAATTTAAATAAATCAGAAGAGATTGTTGCTGTTCTCCATTTTATATCTCCTCCACCGCTAAATCCGTCATTATCAAGACTAACAAATGCTCTTTCAAGTCCACCAGCATATATTTTTCCTAATCCTCCGTAAAGTTCTTCTCCGTCTTTTAACTTATGCACAAAACCAAGCGAATTATCTTTTTGCACTATTAGCGTATCTTCGAAATCTGAAAAAATACCTCCCGACTTCATAAAACCTTTTAACGCTAAACTGTTCTTATGTAAAAAAGACATACTGTCCATCTGATAAGGATAACATTTAAAATAAAAACTTTTACGGTCATAAGCTTTATTTTTTTTGTCGTAGTAAACATAAGAATCTGTTTTGCTTGTAAAAATTGGATAATTACTATTATTTTCTTTACCCGACCTGTTACCTTTTTTGTCTATTTGTAAGACTCCAGAGACATTTTCTACTGTTGAAGTAACATTTTCTTTTTTAAATTTTTTCGGTTGTCTTGTTACTGCATAGTTTATAGAGTCTATATTATCAAAACTAATATTAAAATTTTCGTAATCTACTCGAAATCCTTTACCATGAAAAATACTCCAAAAAACTAATAATTTGCCATCGAATTCCATGTTCCTATTTTCTTTGATTCTAATTTCTCCATTTGGAACAAATGCGACCATTCTTGGTTCACTTAAAAGAGTTTTTCCAGGACCTTTAATATCTAAGTCATTGGTTTTTAGATTATATACAGCATTTAATATTTTGTATAATCCTTTTTTATTTGTTTCTTTTTCACCTTTCGACCTGATTAAAATCTTATCATAATCCTTCCTACCATGAAACGAATTTATATAATTATAAAGTTTTGGTTTTATTTTAACAAGTTCTGTTTCAGTATTATAATCAAGAAAACCCTGATACCATAAACCCATTAACCTATGTCTTACAGCTGTTGGGTCTTTTTTTAAATAAGCAGAGAAGTCTTTTGCGTAGAACTTTCTTTTCCATGTTTTTGTATTATCATTTCCTCTATTTATAACTCTTATATAATGTTTTATTAAAAAAAGAGGGTTCTTATCGTCTTGCATTTGCAGACTTTCAAAATCTGCTTTGGAGAAGAAATTTGTAGAATTAAAGTATGCTTTGCTACTTTTTTCGGAATACAATTTTAATTTATCTTCTTTTGTATACCAGATGAGTTGGTCGACTGACATGTCCATCTCCTGATATGAATTAACAAAAGGTGCGCGACCTACACCTTCTTCATTTCTTGTTAATATTAAAATTCCTCTTTTCATTTCAAGTTTCACATCTGGATGTGTTATTGAATCGTTCTCTGTATTATACATTGCAATCTTTGTTTTTTTCGACATTAGGTTATCACTTCTTTGAGATATCGATTTTGACTCGGCTCTTACAAATAGTCTTCCTTTGTTAAAAATCTTTATAACAGCTGGATTAGCAGCCGTACCACCTGTGTGCAATCTTTCGCCCTGCATCTTTATACCACCTTTTAACTTCACATTTTTAATTAATGATTTAATAGAATAATTGTGTTTATAAGAAACAAACTTAGGAAATACTGGATTTTTTTCAGCCCATATCGAAGCCTGGTCAGAAAGTTTTCCAAGTATATTATCATCCACCAAACCTTTATAATTAAAAACAACAGAATCGGCTTCATATTTTACATTTTTAAGAAGAATATTATAATTATTTAAATTAGCTGAAACTTTTTCTTTTTCTAAATTATATTTTTCCCATGTTACGAGTCCTTTTCTTCCTTTCCATTTATTTGTTTCAGGATTGTATCTTCCACCTGTATTTTTTATTTTTACAGAACTAAATACAGTATCTTTAACTGTATATTCACCGATGAGGTCTGTTTTAGGAATTTCTATTTCAAACTCATCATTTATGCCAATTTTAAATTCAAAATCGTCATTAGTAATTTTCCACCTGCAAATTTTTGATTTGTAAATACAACTGTCGTTAATCAATACAAAAGTTCTATTTATAATTATTTTTAAAGAACTGATAGATGTACGTTTTGATTTTGACATTTTGTTTAACTTAAACAACCAAGTATTAAAATTTTTCTCTGATTTTTGGGGCAACATAACTACTAGTTTAAGAAATGATAATATTTCTGATTTTTTATTAAGCCTCATTTTTAGAGTAAAATAATTTGTCAGATGCACTATATCTTCTCTCGTCCCTGTATCAAATTCGGAAGAATCCCAAAATGATTTGAAATCGACAATAAAATTATAAACCTCTTCACGACTAATTTCTTTAGAATTTTTGTCAAGTTTCTTCTTCAAAGGTAAATCGCTGTAAAGTTTATACAAACCATCAACATAAGTAGAGTCATTAAAAATATAATTACTCTGTGAATAAATTTTGTTGAAAAACGACGAAATAAATAGAATAAAAATAAAAATAAAAATCTTTTTTTTCATAATCTTGTAATTTTTTTAAATTTGAAAATTTTAATTAAAAATCTTGTGTCACCAAATTATTTGTAAAAATCAGTAAACAATTATATAAACGTTTTTTTATAAGAAAATACATATTAATATGGAAAAAAATATCAAAGAAAGAAAAATAACATTTGAAAAAATATTTTTAACAGTTATAATTATGAGTTTTATAACTGTTGCAACTTATGTAATAATGGCTGTAATAACACATTTTTCGTTAAATTATTTAACAGATAATTATAATTTTTTACAGAGTCTGATTTCTGTTTTTGATATAAGTACAGCAATTTTTAAGTTCTTCTCGGCATTTATGATTATGTTTGTTGCTACCATTTTTATTGCGATTTTTATAAAACTTGCAAAAATAAATCATAGTTGTTAGTGGTTAGTGGTTAGTGGTTAGTGGTTAGTGGTTAGTGGTTAGTACTATTAAAATTCACTATTTTCAAAATAGTAATTCCTTGATTTTCAACACTTAAATGTTTTGATGCTTTTGACCTAATAAATTATTAGATTAGAAAAATATGATATTATAAAACCAAAGTATTAGTTGAAATTTATAGAAATTTTTGTTTCACTTCTTATTTTTATTCCAGAAAATAAGAAGTAGCACAATATTTGTAATTAAAAAAATAAAAGATAAGTATGAGAATAAAAATATTTTGTTTGTTAATCTTTGCATGTTCATTGCATGCTTTTGCTCAGAGTGATTATCCCTATAAAAGATACGATTATAATTTTATAAATTATGATAAAAATAAACTTTTATTTCCAGGCGATAGCAGTGAATTTGATAATCTTTTTTGCAGGTTCGATTCTTTGGTACTTCATGGGAAAGGAAAAGTTAATATTATTCATATTGGAGGTTCGCATATTCAAGCAGGAACTTACAGCGGACAAGTTCGTAAACGATTGCAAAATTTCTTTCCCGGTCTTAACGGAGGCAGAGGATTGGTCTTTCCTTATAGAATTGCAAAAACAAATAACCCTTATAATTACAAAATTACATGGGAAGGTAAATGGACTAGCTGTAAAAATGTTCAAAGAAAAAAAACATGCAGTCTTGGTTTGCTTGGAATATCCGCAAGCACAAAAGATAAAGATGCAAATTTGAAAGTTGTATTTCGCAAACGATATCAAAAATACGATTTTAATAAAGTTCGAGTTTTTCATCAGTTCGGAAATGAATATTATAAAGTTGATATTGATACAGTAAAATATAATGGAAACTATATTATAAATGAATTTTCAGAAAAAGGATTTACTGAGATATTGTTCGATTCGTATATTGATACTTTGTATATGAAATTTAATAAAACAGACAGTATTCAAAACAATTTCCTTCTCTACGGAATAAGCCTTGAAAATGATAATCCAGGAATAGTATATAACGATGTAGGAGTAAATGGTGCAAGTATTCCATCTTTTCTTAGGTGTAATCTTTTTGAACAACAAATGCAACAGATAAAACCTTATTTAGTAATTATTTCACTCGGCACAAATGATACATATACACTAAAATTTAACCCAGAATATTACAGAAATAATTATATTAATTTAATAGAAATGATAAAAAAAGTTGCACCAGAAACAGCAATACTTATGACAGTGCCGAATGACAGTTATTATCGAAGAAGATATCCAAACAAGAACACAGAACTTGCAAAAGATGTAATATTAGAAGTTGCAAAAAAATATAATTGTGGAGTTTGGAACTTTTACGAAATAATGGGTGGTTTTAATTCATCACAACGTTGGTATAAGAAAGAACTAATGCAAAGAGACAGAATACATTTTACAGCATCTGGATACATTATAAAAGGAGACATGCTTTTCAATGCAATACTTAAAGCTTATGATAAACATTTGGAAAATAATGTAAACAATAATATAGGTGAGAAATAAAAAAGACTTGCAAAAAATAAGCAAGCCAAGTAAGAAGAACAGTACAAAATTAAAAATAATTATTGTTTATCAGTTCATAATTCCAAATAAAGCAACTCCGATTATTAGATAAATAAACAATCCAATAATATCGTTTGCTGTTGTAATAAATGGTCCAGTTGCCATTGCTGGGTCTATTTTTAAATAATTCAAAGCAAGCGGTACAAATGTTCCGAATGCGGAGGCAAATATAATTATAATAAAAAGTGCCGAACTAACAGTAAATGTTAAAGCATACGAATCGCTGAAAACAAGGTTGTATAACAATATTAAACTTGACAATACAATTGCGTTTATTAAAGATACTGAGAGTTCTTTCAAAATTTTCTTAAAAATACTTTCTGATTTTAATGTTTTATTTGCCAATCCTTGTACTACTATCGAAGATGATTGTACTCCAACATTTCCTCCCATCGCTGCAATTAGTGGAATAAAAAAAGCCATAGTGGCATGTTTTGCCAAGACTTCTTCAAAGATACCTATTATTTGTGCTCCAAAAATACCACCAAGCAAACCAATAAACAACCATGGTAATCTTGCTCTTGTCAATACCCATACTCGGTCTGAATGTTCAACGTCTTCTGTTATACCCGATATCATTTGATAATCTTTTTCAGCTTCTTCGCGCATCACATCAACAAGGTCATCATAAGTTATCAGTCCAATCAGTCTTCCTATTGTATCCACAACAGGTAAAGCCACAAGGTCGTATTTATCAGCAAGAACAGCTGCATCTTCATCAGACATATCAGCTTTAACACTTATAACATTTGAATTATGAATATCTTTTATATCTCTATTTGTTTTCGAGAGAAGTAACCTTTTCAACGACAATGTTCCCTGTAAAATATTATCATCGTTCACAACATAAACATAAAAAACCTCATCAAGTTCTTCCGCTTGTTTTCTTATTTCTGTTATTGCTTCTTCGAGGTTCATCTTAATATTAACAGCAATATATTCTTTTGCCATTATCCCACCAGCTGTGTCCTCGTCATACGTCAAAAGGTCAACAATATCGCCAGCCTGCTCTAAATCTTTTATATGTTGTAAAACCTCTTCTTGTTTTTTTTCAGGTAAATCAGCAATAACATCAGCGGCATCATCGCTGTCCATATGGTCTATAAATTTTCCAGCAATAACATCACTTGGCAATACAGCCAAAAAACGTTCTCTATCGTCATCGTCAAGCTCGGCAATAACATCAGCCGCCTTCTCGCCATCGTCAATTAGCAGATAAAGATATTTTGCTTGTTCAATATTTAATTCATTGTAAATCTCTGCAATATCCGCAGCATACAATTCTTCTAATATTTGAAAAGCCTTCTTGGAATCTTCGTTGTTGATAATTTCTATTAAATCATCGAGGAATTCTCTTGTTAGTTCAAAACGCATAAATTTAAGTTAATGGATAATTAATAATTGGCTATAATCTAAAAAAATAATCAGTATTTATATGTATTAATTTTTCCGCTGGCAATATCCAATAAATACTGACCATATTTATTATTTCTCATTGAATTAGCCAATACTATTAGCTGGTTTTTATCTATATATCCTTTATCGTATGCAATTTCTTCTATACATGCAATTTTCAAACCCTGTCTATATTCAATTGTTGCGATAAAATTAGAAGCCTGAAGCAAACTCTCGTGAGTTCCAGTATCTAACCAAGCCATTCCTCTGCCGAGTATTTTTACATTTAACTTGTTTTCGTTTAAATATAAACGGTTTAGGTCTGTTATTTCTAATTCTCCTCTTTTTGATGGTTTTAATTTTTTTGCTTTTTCCAAGACTGTATTATCATAAAAATATAGACCAGTTACTGCATAATTTGATTTTGGTTCTTCTGGTTTTTCTTCTATTGTCAATACTTTGCCATTATTATCAAATTCTACAACACCGTATCTTTTAGGAGATTTAACAAAATAACCAAAAACAGTTGCTCCTGTTTGAAGTTTGGCTGCCTCTTTCAGAACACTCGAAAATTGATAACCAAAAAAAAGATTATCACCAAGTATTAGACATACACTACTGTTTCCGATAAAATTTTCACCAATCAAAAAAGCCTGAGCGAGTCCATCAGGAGAAGGTTGAACTGCATATTCAATTGAAATACCGAGCTGAGAACCATCGCTAAGTAAATTTTTATATAAAGATATATCTTCTGGCGTTGAGATTATAAGTATTTCTTTTATTCCGCTAATCATCAAATTGGATAAAGGATAATAAATCATCGGTTTATCATAGATTGGAATGATTTGTTTTGATATACTTTTTGTTATTGGATACAATCGAGTACCAGAACCTCCAGCAAGAATTATTCCTTTCATAATATATTATTAAAGTTTTAAAAATTGTTATAAACTGCGCCTGTGCTGTGTTATCACCGCAACTTAACGCAAAAAATATAATAAACAAAACACTAAAAAGCATCTTACTAAAATTTTACAAAAGTACATTTTTTTACACAACGGCAAAAAAATTATATGAAAAAAAAACGATTTATTGTTTGTATTTGTTTGTTTTTTTTATTTTTGTAAATATTTTTTTTAAATTAGTATTATGAAAAGAATTACTCTTAGTTTAAGTTTACTGATTATTGCAATGATAAGCATGGCACAATTTAATGCTGTAAAACATAAAACACTAAAATATGCAAGACCTGTTTGTGATTTGGAATTTTCGCTGAAAGGAAATTATTTTGCCTTAACAGTGGAAGATAATACAGTAGAATTATATGACAAGAATTTTAATAAATTGTGGAGTCATAAAGGAAACAGCAGTAATTATGCGGGAACTGTAAGTTTTTCCCCTGATGAAAAATTTATGGCTTTTTCAAGATATAAAACCAGTAATGATATAGCAATTCTTCGCTTATCTGATATGAAAATTATTAAAACTTTTTCAGACCATAGTCATTTGGTTTTTAGTGTTTGTTTCAGTCCAGATGGAAAATTTTTTGCTTCTGGGTCCAGAGATAATACTATAAAAATTTATAAGAAAAATGAAGATAATTTTGAACTTTTGAAAACTATCTCAGAACACAGCGATTGGGTGAGAAGCGTTTGTTTCAGTCCAGATGGTAAGTTTTTGGCTTCTGGATCAGATGATAAAACTGTGAAAATTTATAAAAAAAATGGAGATAATTTTGAACTTTTGAAAACTATCTCAGAACATACAAATTTGATTTTTAGCGTTTGTTTTAGTCCAGACAGTAAGTTTTTGGCTTCTGGGTCTTCGGATAATACTGTGAAAATTTATAAAAAAAATAACGATAATTTTGGATTGTTGAAAACTATTTCAGACCACACAAATTTTATTTATAGTGTTTGTTTCAGTCCAGATGGAAAATTTTTAGCTTCTGGTTCGTGGGATAAAACTGTAAAAATTTATAAAAAAAACAACGATAATTTTGAATCTCTGGAAACTACATTATACAACACAAGTTATGTCAAAAATGTTTGTTTCAGTCCAGATGGTAAATTTTTGGCTTCTGGCTTTAAGAACGGAACAGCAATAATTTATAAATTAAGAGGAGTCGGAAGTTCTAATAATAATATTATAACAGTAGATAAAACTCCTCCTGAAATAACAATAATTAAAAAGGAAAAAAAGCACAAACCGACAATATTGGATAAAACTCCTCCTGAAATAATAATAACTTCTCCCGAAGTTTCACGTGGTTTGAAGCCAGTTGTTCAAAATAAAGAAATAACAATTCAAGGACAGGTAAATGATGCAAGCGGAATACTTGAAGTCCTTGTAAACGGCGAAGAGGCTTTTGTAGAAAATAATAAATTTTCAAAAAATATTTTTTTGGCTTACGGAGAGAATACATTTACTGTAAGTGCAACAGATATAAAACAAAATACAAATACAGAAACATTTACAATAATACGGAAATCTGGTAAAAAGCCAGCTGAAATAAATCTGGTCGAAATAAATTCAGATACTTTTGAGACAGGAGAATATTATGCTCTTATAATAGGCGTAAGCGAGTACGAAGACACTGAAATTCCTGACCTCAAAAACGAACCAACAAAAGATGCAACAAAATTTTCTAATATTTTAAATAAAAAATACAGTTTTGAAAAAGAAAATATTACATTGCTTTTAAATCCCACAAGAAAACAAATTATCAGAGAATTTTTGAAACTAAAAAAAATTATTACAAAACAAGATAATTTAATTATTTTTTATGCTGGTCACGGCGATTACGACAAAGAAAGTGCTGTTGGTTATTGGATACCCGCAAATGCCGAAAACGGATTTCCTGATACCTACATCTACAACACAACATTATCAAATAATATAAAAAGTATTAAATCAAAACATACATTGTTAATCAGCGATGCTTGTTTCAGCGGCAGTATTTTTAAAAAAAGAGAATTGCAAAAAAAAAAAACTGTTGCTTATAAAAAAAAACATTCTTTAAAAAGCCGAAACGCAATAACAAGCGGAGGTATTAAAACTGTTCCAAACAAGAGCGTATTTTTTAAATATCTGTTACAAAAATTAGAAAACAATAAACAAAAATATATGTCTGCATCAGAATTGTTCGGCGAAATAGAAATTCCAGTAGGCAACAACAGCCCTAACACTCCTCAGTTCGGCGATATACTTAACGTAGGCGACGAAGGAGGAGACTTTATTTTTAAATTGAAAAAATAACAAAATCAGATTGTTATACATTTTTTATAAACAAAAAAACTTTAATCATGTCTCCATTAACTGTATTTGTAGTCATTGCTGGATATTTTTCCTTACTAATTATTATTTCTTACATAACAGGCAGGAAAGCTAATACGGCATCATTTTTTACTGCTAATAAAAAATCTCCATGGTTTCTTGTTGCTTTTGGTATGATAGGTGCTTCTTTATCTGGTGTAACTTTTATTTCTTTGCCCGGAGAAGTTGCAAATTCAAATTTTTATTACTTCCAGATGGTCTTGGGCTATTTGCTTGGATATTTTGTTATCGGAACAGTTTTATTACCAGTTTATTATCGTTTAAACTTGGTATCTATTTACACTTATCTACAAAAAAGATTTGGAATCAGGTCATACAAAACAGGCTCCGCTTTTTTTATATTATCAAGAGTTACTGGCTCTTCTTTTCGTTTGTTTCTTGTCGCTGGAGTATTACAGGCTGGTTTTTTTGACAGTTTTAATATTCCTTTTCCTGTTACTGTAATCATAACTATTTCTTTAATTTGGATATATACATTCAAAGCAGGAATAAAAACAATCGTATGGACTGATACTTTACAAACATTTTTTATGCTCTCAGCGGTAGTTATCAGTATTTTTATTATATTAAATGAATTAAATACAGATTTTGTAGGTCTTTTTGATTTAATAAGTCAAAGCGAACATTCAAAAATTTTTGACTGGGATTTTAAATCAAAAACAAATTTCTTTAAACAATTTTTCTCTGGCGCTTTTATTGCAATAGTAATGACTGGTCTTGACCAAGATATGATGCAAAAAAATCTGACTTGCAAAAACTTAAAAGATGCTCGTAAAAATATGTTTTGGTTCAGCATTATACTCGTTCCAGTAAATCTTATTTTCCTTTCGCTTGGTGCTTTGCTTTATATTTATGCGGCTCGGTCAGGGATTGTTTTGCCAGACAGTACCGATGAACTTTATCCTATGCTTGCCTTAGAACATTTTTCATTATTTGCAGGAATTGTTTTTTTGCTTGGAATAACGGCAGCCGCTTTTTCAAGTGCCGACTCCGCCCTTACAGCTCTTACAACATCATTTTGTGTTGATTTCTTAAACTTAAATATTAATGACAACGGAAGCAAAACAAAATTAAAAAAAAGACTTGTACATATAGGATTTTCTATTTTGTTATTTTTTGTAATAATAATTTTTAAATCTATTAACAATAGCAGTGTTATAAATGCTGTATTTAAAGTTGCTGCATTTACTTACGGACCTATTCTAGGTTTGTTTGCTTTTGGATTATTTACAAAAATAGAATCAACAGACAAATATATTCCAATAATTGCTATACTTGCACCTTTGCTGTCGTTTTTGTTAGATATGTACTCAGAGCAAATCTTTTGGGGTTATAAGTTTGGATTTGAAATACTTATAGTAAATGGATTGTTCACTTTTATGGGTTTACTTATAATGTCAAAAAAGAATAAAATAAAATCTATATTATAAATTAATTCGAGAGTTTCAGTAAATTGCTATTGTCTTGATTTATAGAAAAGTAATTTAATATTTTAAAGAAAACACACCAAAATTAAAAAAACTTGTTCGAAATGAACATAATTTAATGTTTTACAACACTTTTCTATCATTATATTAATTTGAGACTTAACTTTTTGCAAAAAAATTATTATAAATTCAAATATATTCTTATCTTTGTTTTTTTAAGGATAATTACCAGCAAGTAAAAGATATTTTTCGCTTTCATGCTCCAAAAAAAATCGACTTAGAAATAATAAGTTATTTTTTAACAATTACTAAGTAAAAAGAAATACTCAAAATTTGATGTGTTTACAATAATGATAATATGTTGTTGTTGGAGTTTTAACGATTAATATATTATTTTTTATTCTTTTATATATAAATTAATTTAATAAAATTATGACAAAAAAATTTAATCCACGTTTTGAAGACAAAATTTTTAATGAAAAAATTAAAGATATTGATTTAATTATGCCTCCTGAAATTTATAGGAGCGAAGGTCTTAGCTTTTGGGTAGATAAAAGAACTATTTTTGATGAGTATTTTATTGTTGATAAAGATACAACAAAAAAGGTATCAAATATACATGGGAAAACATTGACTTCTGTTGTTAGACCTCCTGATTACAAGAATATAAGTAATTTTATACAACAATCATCGAGTGGTGAATATATAAACCAACAAATGCCAAAAGAACTTTACGAGTTTATATTTCCACCAAGAGTATGGATGTCAAATAACATAAATGAAATAACTAACATGTACAATGTTGCAAAAATTGCAAAAGGAAATGTACTTGCTGGTGGTCTTGGTCTTGGTATTTATCCGCAGTATATTTTCGCATTGGATCGTCCTGTAGAAAGCATTACAATTGTTGATAACGATAAAGATATTGTTGATGTTATTGGTAAGATATTGTTGGATAATTTTAAAGACAAAAAAATTAAAATAGTTTATGACACTATTGAAAATTTTATGCAAAATACAACTGAAAAATTTGATACTGTATATCTCGATACATGGGGCGATTTAAATTTTAAGTTCTTATTTTATATTAATTATCTTATTAGTATGGCTGATAAAATAACAAGCGAAAATGGTATTATAGGAGCTTGGGGGTATAAACATATGTACGAAAATTTCTTAGATATTGTTAGCCAGTTAGACGACCATAAAGACGCTTGGGAACATTTTTATACTACAAAAAATGAAGTAATAATAAAATATATTGAAGAACGCAAACAAAGACCTGAGATGACAAAAAAAGAATATATGGAATTTGCTAATGATATGATATTAAACACAATAGACCCAACTCCAATAGAGCTTACAATGTTATTATCTAATAACACTAATTTAAATAAGAAATTTTTTTATTAGAATTTTGACAAAATATTTTTCTAAAAGTTACATTCATATTTGTATATATCAAAAATTAATATCCATTTATCTTTTAAGAAAAATATTTTATTTATTTCCTTTCCAGCATTATTTATTTCTTTTATTTTTGAAGATAAATCATCAGGAATGTTATAGTATGCCAAACCATTTTTGGCATACAAAATAACCCAATATTTGTTTGTGATTGCAATATCTTTAATATGTTGATTTCTTTTTCTTAGTGATTTCAATTTTTTCTTGATTCCTTCTGATATACCATATTTGTAATACGAATTTTTGTCAAAGAGTATAATATTTTTATTTTTTGAAGAGCATACATTTGTAATATTTCTTCGATGCGAATTAATATTTTTTAATGAATTTGTTATATTTTGTGGTAATAGATGTCCAAAAAAATCATTCTTTTCTGCAATTATAAGCCATGAATCATTGCCAAAAAAATCAATATCTTTAAGATTTTTTTCAGATTTGTTTAACTCTGTTATTTTTTTTGTAAGTTTATCTGGCATATCAATAAATGAAAACCCCATATCACCAAAAAAAATTATCCAATCTCCTTTTTCATTAACTGCTACTGAATTGATGGATAATTTTTTTTTTGAAATAGTATCAAGTTCATTTTTTAGCAAATTTATATTATTTATTGAAAAATTTTGTGATTTACAAATACTGATGTATATACAACAAATAAATAATAAGGTTGAAATAATAAATATTTTTTTCATTTAATTATGTATTAAGTAATAATAGAAACTGGTTAAGTTTAAATCTTCTTTAATTTTTGTAAAATTTTATATCTTTGCAAAGATACTAAAATTTTTTTTTTTAATAAAAAAGAATTTTGTCCTTTTTGTAAAAGAAAAAGAAATAAATAAGATTAAGATAGAATAAACATAATAATTATCGTGGCAAATTGCAATGTGTCATGATTAAATAAACAATATTTCGTATTGCATAAATATTAATAAATAAATCAGAAAAATGACAATTGAAAAATATATAAAAAGTATAAGTAAACGTTTGAAGTCTGGAATTTCGAGAGAACATGCCTACCGTGGCGACCTCGAA
>JAOZMB010000199.1 GCA_029934515.1 Bacteroidales bacterium | reverse complement strand
CTAATATCTAATAATGAAATCAATGTCTATGCTTTTTTTGTTTGCATACGATTTTATGTTTTCGGATATTTCTCGTAAGTTTTTGCTTTCGAAATGGTATCCAAATGCAATTATTGATGTTGGGTTAAATTGTCTGTCGGCATCGATTTTTTCTAACAGATTTTTCAAGTTCTCTGTTGTGAAGCCTTTGTTCATTAGATAAAGTTTACTGTTTGCATAATAAGATTGATAGTTGTTAGTTGTTAGTGGTAAGTTGTTAGTTTTGAGTGAGTTGTTAGTTTCTATTTGTGAGTTACTATTTATATTTTCACATAGGTTTATTTTTTGCAAATTTTGTGTTAGCGGAATACCGTCATAAGTTTTCCAAGTTATGAGTAATGCGTTTAAGTCTTCTTTTGTTAGTTTGCTTTCGTCGAAAAGTTTTAAATCTTCCTCTAATTCGTCTGCTTCAAAATCATAATCCTCCCAAATAGGCATCGTTTCAAAAATCTTGAAATAGTTGTTAGTTTTTAGTTGTAAGTTTTTAGTTCTTAGTGCTTTGAGTTTTTTTATTTCTGTTTCTGTTTTTAAATTAAGTTTGCCATTTATCTTATCAATTTCTATTTCTAATTCGGTATTTATTTTTTTAGATGCCCTTATTAAGCGTTCTTTTGTTATTTCAAAAATAGTAATATCAGTTTCTATTTGTGAGTTTTTAGTTTTTAGTTTTAAGTTTTTAGTTTTGAGTTCTTTTTCTTTGAGTTTTTTAACAAAATTATAAGAGATTCTGTTTTTCTTTGGGTCTATTTTTTCGGGTATCTGAACAAGTATAAACTTGCGATTGCCACCGTCTTCGGCGTTTAGTTGCATTACGGCATCGCCAGTAGTACCAGAACCAGCAAAAAAATCGAGGATAAAAATCTCATTATCATTATCATTATCTATAAGATTAAATAAATGCATAATTAGTTCAACTGGTTTAGGGTGACTGAATATTTTTTTTTGGGGTTCAAAAAGAGTATTAAAACTTTTAGTTCCTGATGCATTCCTAAATTGGTCAAACCAAGCTTTTTCCACTTGATAAATATTATTATTTTTAGATGAATCATAATAGATTTTTCTATGGAGTTTGCCTTTTTTATAGTGAATAATATGATTGTCTTGCTCTAATTTTTTGGGACTCCATAACCATCTTCCATCTTCTCCATTTACTTTATTTGGAAAGATTATTTTTTTATATCTTTCTTGCTCCTTTGATGTAATTGTTCCATCTGTTAATATGTATATAGGATAATACATTTTTGGTCTTGACAAACGTGTTGCATCAGAACCCGATGCTTGAAATTGTCCTAAATAATAATCGCCATATTTATCTGTAAAAGGAAATTTCTTTTTGCCCATTAGTTTCGGCTTAAATTTCAATTTGCTTTTTTGATAAATGAATACATAGTCATTTAGTTTTCTTAATTCTGACTCAGACCTTGTTGCAGCAGAACCTGCACCAGTTTTTCTTGGAGCTAATGCCACAAAATTATCTTCTCCAAAAATTTCGTCCATTAAAAGTTTTAGTTGTGCTACTTCGTTGTCGTCTATAGAAATAAAAATAACGCCGTCTTCTTTTAGTAGTTGTTTTGCAATGTATAGTCGAGGATACATAAAAGTAAGCCAAGCGGAATGTGAGTTACTTTTGCTTTGTGTAAAATATAAAATTCGTTTTGCTTTTTCTTCGCTTATACCTGCGAGTTGTTGCAATTCATTATAAGAGAATTTTCTATCGTCTTGATATACGAAACCATCGTTTCCTGTGTTGTAAGGTGGGTCAATGTATATCATTTTTATTTTTTCGTAGTATGCATTTACAAGGTGTTTCAGTACTTCCAAGTTGTCTCCTTTTATCAGAATGTTTTCTGAGTTTATATTTTCTTTTTTGTTATTAAACTCTGTATTTTCTTTTAAAAGAGTTGTTGCACTATCTGTTGCGAGAAGTCTAGCATAAGATTTTCCGAGCCAATCCATTGAGTAACTTTCTTTTGCAAAGTTAGATTCATTTTCTGATATTTCGTTTTTGAATTTATCTAAATTGAAATATCCGTTCTTATCAAAACATTGTGAAAAGTATTTTTTCAATATTTCCGTATTATTTGGAACTTTAATATTTTGTGTAATTAGCTCTTTGTTCATAATAATTAAGATTTGTTCATTTTAAATATTTACAAAAATAAATATTTTTATCATTTTTCAGTTATTATATTTGTTTTTTTTTTATAATAGACACATCAAAATATTTAAGTACTGATAATCAAGGAATTACTATTTTGATAATCAAGTATGGATTTACTTTTGATGCGTTTCTCCTATAAACAGATATTTATATTTGCTAAAAAAATATTGTAAAACATTAAATTATATTCGTTTTGAACTAATAATTTTTTAGGCATGTTTCATAAATACAAAAAAAGCTTTACACTTAAAAAAAAAGTACAAAAGTATTCTACTTATGTAAAATAGCATAACAATAAATATTTTTAAAACGTACTATAAAAAATAAAAAAAAGATTTTATTTTTCACTTTTTCCATCAATAAATTTAACCAATTTTCTTTTTGTTTTT
>JAOZMB010000121.1 GCA_029934515.1 Bacteroidales bacterium | reverse complement strand
AAATTTTTTTTAGGTATTTTAAATTCCCAACTTGTAAAATGGTATTTCCCTTTAATAGCTACTGGACTTGGTGCAAAAGGATATCGTTTTTTTAAAATATTTGTTGAAAAAATTCCAATCCCAGAAATTACAGTAGATAACCAAGAAACTGTAAATAGAATAGAAAATCTTGTAAAAAAAATAATAATAGCAAAAGGAAGAAATAAAAATGTAAATATAACAAAGCAACAAACTGAAATAGATAAACTTGTATATAAATTATACGAGCTATCAAAAGAAGAAATAAAAATGATTGAAAAATGAAACAGTTAGAATTTTTTAAAGAAACAGATAAAAATCAAGAGTTACTTGAAAATGCTTTTGATTGGGCAAAAGAGTTTCCTAAATTATGCGATAAAGAAAGTAATTTTGAAGATAATTTTAGTGAATATTTCATTTTATTTAAACCACGCGATCTTGTAAGTGACGATTTTTATTGGGCAAAAAAGTAAACAATCATATTATTTTTGCATCCGCAAATTGCACTGGACACGGAGTTCCAGTGCATAGTTGTATTTTATATTAGTTAGTAGCCCCAACAGGACTCGAACCTGTATCTACAGTTTAGGAAACTGCTATTCTATCCCTTGAACTATGGGGCCCCATTTTTTAATTTTTACAAAATTAAAAAACAAAATAAATAAAACAAAATAAATAAAATTTTTCTTCGATAATTTAGCAAGACTATTTTATCTGCGTTCCATTGCTTTAATTCCGGCTAGTTCTTTTCCTTCAATAAATTCCAATAATGCACCTCCTCCTGTTGAAACATAACTAACTTTATCACTTATTTTATATTTTTTCACAGCAGCGACAGTATCACCTCCTCCAACGAGAGTATATGCTCCTGATTCTGTTGCTTTAACGAGTGCATCTGCGATTCTTTTTGTTCCTTCTGCAAATTTTTCAATTTCAAAAACACCTACTGGTCCGTTCCAGAGAATTGTTCTTGATTTTCTAATAACATTAGTAAATTTTTTGATAGTTTTTGTTCCAATATCAAGTCCCATCATATTATCTTTTATTTTATCTACAGGACTTGTCTCTATGTTGGAATTTTGTGAAAACTTATCTGCATTTATGCTGTCAATAGGCAAATAAAGATTTACATTATTTGATTTTGCTTTTTCTAATAATTTTTTTGCCATACAGAGTAAATCATCTTCAACCAAAGATAAACCAACATTACCACCATTAGCTTTTATGAATGTATAAGTCATTCCTCCTCCGATAATTAAATTATCAACTTTTTCCATAAGTCGTTCAATTACAGGAATTTTTGTAGATACTTTCGCGCCGCCGAGTATTGCTGTGAACGGTCTCATAGTATCTTTAAACACTTTTTCAAGGCTTGCCAATTCGTTTTCAATAAGATATCCAAACATCTTATTTTTTGGGAAAAATTTGGCTATTGTTGTTGTTGAAGCATGTGCCCTATGTACTGTACCGAAGGCATCGTTTACATAAACATCGGCTAGTTCGGCAAGTTGTCTGGCAAAATTTTTATCACCTTTTTTTTCTTCTGAATAAAATCTCAGATTCTCAAGTAATAATATCTCTCCTATTTTTAAATCGCTAACAGCAAGTTTTACTTTATCTCCTATACAATCATCAACAAATTTTATTTCTTTTCCAGTAAGCTCAGCGAGTTTATTTACAATGTGTTTTAACGACAAGCTTTTATCTTTTCCTCGTGGACGACCAAGATGTGACATTAATATAGCTGAACCTTTTTCTGTAACTTTTTTTATTGTGGGAAGTGAAGCCAAAATGCGAGTATCGTCTGTTACTCTTCTTTCATTGCACAAAGGCACATTAAAATCAACACGAATTATTACTTTCTTTCTGCTAAAATCAAAATTATCTATTTTTTTCATTTGTAAATAAAATTTTAAGAAGATTCAAAATAATGTATTTATAAATCCATCGGGACTTGTGAAGTGAATTACGAATTATAAATTATAAATTATGAATTATGAATTACGAATTGGTTTACAACTGATAATAAGTATTTTACAAAAAACAAATCAGGAAGTTATTTTTTAACCATTAATAAGTTTAATTTTTTTGTAATTTTATATATTTGCAAAAATAATTAAATTTTATTTATAATGAAAAAAAATGATTTTTTATTCTTATTGTAAAAGTAAAAAATAAAAATATTAAAAGTCCACAAAATTAATTTACTAAGTTATTTTGTTTTTTTTTAATATTTTATTTTTTTTGTAAATATAATTAATTATAATTATTAATTAAAAATTAATTTATATTTTGAAATTTGTAATTAAAATATTAGTAAACTGTATATTTTTATTTTCCTTTTCAGAAGGAAATTATTTGTACGCACAAGATTCTTTTTCAGATAGCTTAAAAAATTTAATATTAAAATCAAAAGAAGATACTGTCAAAGCAATGTACTACATAAAGTTATCGAGGCATTTTTCAAGAGACCGTTATCGTTTACTTGATGCAAAAAATTATGCCGATTCAGCAGCAAAGTTATCAAAAAAATCTAATTTTCAGAAAGGAATAATTTTACATTGGGTTCAGCATGGTATTATTGAATCAAAAAAATCTGGTTTTATTAATGCTATAAGATTCTATAATATAGCTCTTCAAATATCAGATAATACATCAGATAAATATTATAAAGAAAATATTCTCCATAATATCGGAACAATGTGGCGTAAACTTGATGACTATGAAGAGGCTTTAAAATTTTATTTTGAAGCTATTCTGCTTGCAAAAAAAAAGAATAATAGAAAAATAAAATTATACTCATTAAACGGAATTGGGAATTGTTACTATTCACTTAAAAATTATAAAGAAGCTATGCGTTCGTACATAGAAGCTTTGTCATTGGCAAAACAATTGAATAATAAAAGAAGTGAAGCTATAAATTTGAATAATATTGGAGATATATTTGAAGCAAAAGGAGATTATGATAAAGCTAATGAATATTATGGTAAATCGCTTGAAATTAATTTTGAAATAGGTGATAAAAGAGGAATTTCTATTTCAAATACTTCTATGGGAAATTTATATTATAAAGAACAGGAATATTTTATTGCATTGGAACTTTTTAAAGACGCACTAAAAGAAGAAGAAGATTTAGGCTCTATGTATTATAAATCAATAGAATACATTAATATTGGCAAGACATATTTAAAACTCAGCAAAGATGCAGAAATAAATAAAAACATAAATATTGATTTAATAAATGATGCAAAAGTAAACCTAAACAAAGGATACAAAATAGCAAAAAATATTAGTTCGCTTGCAAATATGAGAGATGTTTATAAATATTTTGCAGAATTGCATTCATATATAAATGAATATGATTCTTCGTATTATTATTTGCAAAAATATATAAAAATAAATGACAGTATAATAAATGCTGATATTCACAAAGCAGCATCAATTGTTCATAAAAAATATTACATAGACCGCGCCAGAGATAATATTTCGTTACTCATAGACATAAATAAAAAAGAAAAAGAACAGAAACAAGAATTAATATATATTGTAATTTTATCGTGTGTCTGTTTGGTGATAATACTTATATTTTTTATGTTATACAAAGACCGCAAAAGAAAACTCAAAGCAAATAAAGAACTTAAAAAACTAATAAAAGAAAAAGAAATTTTAATTGCAGAGATACATCACCGCGTTAAAAATAATTTAGCAATAATATCTGCGCTTATTCAATTTCAGATACAAAAATTCAACAAAGAAAATGCAATAGGTGCGTTGTTAGATACAAAAAATCGAATTATGTCATTTTCAATAATTCACGAAAATTTGTATCAAAGTGAGATGCAAGCTGAAATAGATTTTGATTTATTTCTGGAAAAGCAAGTTAAAATAATAAGTGAAACTTATATTGGAAATAATATTAAAACAATAATCAATGCAAACAGAATAAATTTAGAACTAAATACAGCAGTTGCACTCGGACTAATAACAAACGAGTTCTTAATAAATGCTTATACTCACGCCTTTCCAGATGGACGAGACGGCAAAATAAATATAAACTTAAACAAAAAAGATGAAAAATATATTATGAAAATATCAGATAACGGTATAGGACTCCCTGAAAATTTTAATATGAAAAAAGTAGACTCTGCTGGTTTTTTAATTATTAGTTTATATTTAAAACAATTAAAAGCAGATTTAACAACCGAAAACAAAAACGGAGCTACATTTATAATAAAATTCTCACCTCAGAAAATGAAGGTCTGGAAATAATAAACAGCAGTTAATCTTAAAATTTCTACTGTAAAAAAATATTTTTTTTAATTTTCTTTATCAATCCTCTTTTTTCAGATTCTTTATACAAAATTTTTATTGCTTCTTTACCTTCTTTTCCTAATTTAATTGAATAATCATTTACATAAAGTTCAATATGTTTATACATTATTTTTTCGTTCATTTCTTGTGCATATTTTCTTACATATTCAATACTAGAATTTGGATTTTTATACGCATACTGTAAACTTTTTCTAATAATTCTGTTCACTGTTCTTTGAATTTCGATAGGTAATTTTCTACTTACAACTATTCCTCCAAGCGGGATTGGTTTTTTTGTTAGGTTTTCCCAAAACTCTCCAAGGTCAATAATTTTTCGTAAACCTTTTTTCTCGTAAGTAAATCTATTTTCATGAATTATCAAACCAGCATCTGCTTCGTTACTTAGAACAGCTTCTTCGATATCAGAAAATAAATATTCTTTTTTATTTTTAGCATTAGGATATGCCATTCCGAGCAACAAATTAGCTGTTGTATATTTTCCGGGTATAGCAATTCTTAAATCATCAAGCTCATCTGGATAAATTTTTTGTTTACTTATCAACAAAGGTCCGTTGTTATTTCCAAGCGCACTTCCTGTATCAAGCAATACGTAATTTTCGGCTACATACGCAAAAGCATGATAACTTAATTTTGTGATATCTATTTTTGTATCAAAAGCCATCTTATTAAGATGCTCTACATCAGCTTGTATAACATCAAAATCAAGTCCTTCTGTATTAATTTTTTTATTGACAATCGCATCAAAAATAAATGTATCATTAGGACATGTCGAAAAACCAAGAGTTAATTTCATAATTTAAATTTTTATCTTTTTTTATATTTTATAATCAGAAAACAAAACCGCAGATTATCTAAAAACTGCACCGTTTGCACCTATTCCTACTGTTCTTTCTGTAATAAGTTTGTAATTATCTTTATCGTAAATAAACATTTTTGAAGCACCTGAGAATCCATTTGAGGCGAAAACATAGATATTTCCATTTTCAGGTTCTAGCTCCAAACCATAAAAATCGCCAGATATTATTAAATCGCTTTTCTTGTTAAAATTAATATCAATAGAATAAACACCATTTTTTTCAATAAAAAATAAAGTCTCACCGGTATTGCTTACTGCAAGTCTTGTCGGATTAAAATTATCACCAATCTGACCGATTATTTTTTCATGTTCTGTTGAAAAATCTTCCGAATTAAGAGTAACAATTTTTGACTCTGTTTCAGATACAATATTCCAATTTTCATCATAAATAACTTTTCCTTGACACAATACTTGTATATTATCGTTTTTATCAACAATTAAATCAGTCGTTCCTTCACCAACTTCAACTGTTTCTATTACTTTATCTGTTTGAATATCAATTATACTTACAGTATTATCATGTCCCCATGCTCCGTTTGCTACAAATACTTTTCCGTTAATAGTTACCATATTTTCTGGTTGGTTTCCAACTGTAATTGTATCCATAATTTCAAATTTTTCCGTATTAATAACATACACAAGACCTTGTTCAGATTGGTTTGTTAGATAGGCTTTTTTTTTACCAACAGTAAGCCAATATCTCGGATAATTTATTCCAGAAATTGTAGTTTGTCTTTCAAATGTTTCCATCAAAACAACCTCAATTTTTTTTGAGTTATTAACTACAATAAATCCGTATTTGTCAGCAATACCAAAAGACTGAACAACATCACCTAAAACATTTCCAGAATTATTGATACTAAATAAATTATTTACAAGTTCGCCAGTCGCTTTATTATAAAAACTTATCTCTCCATTATTTCCAGTATAATTACCTTCATTAACAATAAAAACTCCTTCTGTTAGATTTGTCTTTTCGAGTATATGTTCGGAGGAGTTATCACAAGCCAACAAAAATATTATATTTAAAATAAATATTGGAAAAAATTTAAAAATCATAATTTTATTGAAATTTTAAGTTTATTATCAGATTAGATTATTTTTATTTGTCAATATATTTTTAATTTTTCATATTCCAAATAATATTTTCCCAGTAATTTGTATTCTTATTTTTTTCAAAAATACAAATTGCGCCTGTAGATATTTTCAAATTATTTTTGGCTACAAAATCATCAAAACTCTCTGTAATATGTGGACTAAAACGAGCAATACCATTACTTGTTATAACAAGAATATTTTTTCCAAAATATTCTTTTTCTATTCTTTTTCCGAAAGTTATCCAGCTTTTTATTAATTCATTAGGCGATATATTCCAACCATCAGGAACGATTGCTTTTTCGTTCCATTTTTGAATTATTTTTTTTCCTTCTGCTCTTATTGCTTCACATGTATATTTTTCGTAATTTATATTTTTTTTTCTAAGACTCAAATTACCAAGACGAAGTTCAACAATATTTTCAGTTTTATTCTCGTCTACTCCATAGTCTATTTCACGAAAAAATTCAGTTATTTTTAATGTATATTCTTTCGTTCCGATTTCTTTCATTGCATACATTGCAGTTTGAATGGTTCTAATCAATGGCGAAACAAATACAATATCTGGTATTAAATTGTTGGTTTTTAGATATTTACCAATATTTTTACTTTTTTTATGCTCCACAAGTGGCATGTCTGTTCGTCCACCTACACGTGTTGGAATTTCACCTTTCTTAAATGTATTCCCGTGTCTGGCAATTATTAATTTTGTTTTCATAATTTTGTTTAATTATTCAATAGTTCGTTATTTTTTAAATTTGTTCACAAACTTCTTTATTTTGATTTTTTCGGTTATCAGTTTTGCAATATATCTGTCATCTTCATCAATTTTGAATAAGTAAATAAACATAGCAAATAATAAAATATATAAAATAACTCCAATAATTGCTTCAATATACATATTAATATTTGTTAAATAATTGAATATCAATATAATGAAAAAACTTAAAAGTCCAGCTAATATTGGTTTGTAATAACTGATTTTGTAAGGGTGTATTTTTTCAAGAATATATAATTCTACAAGTCTAATTGCATTGATAATAATAAAAGATGCTGAGTATGCTATTCCAGCTCCAAGAATTTCATATTTCGGAATAAACAAAACACTAAGTCCAACCATAAGAATAAGCATAATCACTGAATTAAGAAGAACTATTTTTGGTCGCCCCGACATAACAAGTATGCTTCCTGCAAGTCCTGTTGCGTTTGCAAGTAGCTGTGCTGTTACAATAAGATATAAAACAATTCTTCCTTTTCCAAATTCTTTCCCAAAAATACTAAGTATTTGTTCGGCGTAAAGAAAAATTAAAAACGTCATTATTAGTGTAAAACCAAACATCCATTTAGTGATTGTTTTATTAAGTTTTTCAATTATTTTTTTACTTCCTTTTCCATATAAATTCGAAATAACAGGAACAAAAATAATAGCAAAAGCCGATGATGCAAATCCAGTTAGCAGAGTTAATCGTAAACATACATTATAAATTCCTATCTCTTTGTTCGCAAGCATAAATCCCATAAAAAAAATAGGAAACGATTTCGAAAAAAAAGATATAAATGAAGTAATGTACAATGGATAGGAAAATTTTATTAGCTCTTTTTTTTTGACCTTAGGTTTTATATTTCGTCTTGACATGAAATATTTTCTAAACAAAATCAACAAAGCCAACGGTAGAAATATATAAACATTAATAAGTTGTCCGTAAACAAGTCCTTCTAATTTGTAACCAAGTGCAAAGACTATTAATAAAATTATTGTAAAATTTATTGCTGGTGCTATTTTTAGTATAACAAACTGTTTTATTAATTTCAGTCCACGTAAACTTGACATTACAATTGATAAAATCAATGTTGCTGGGAGTGTAAAAATCAATATTCTTATTATTTTTTTTATTTCTGGTTTTTCGTAAATAACATCAGCAATAATAGGTGCAAAAATAAAGACAGCAGTTAATAAAATAACGGCTGTCGTTAATATTATTTTAAAACAAAATAAGAAAGTTCCTTTTATTTTGTCGTGTTCATTTCTTCCTGAATAGAAAGATATAAAACGCATATTTGTCCTAGTCATTCCAAGCTGACCAATATTTATGATTAATTTTAATATTTGATTTGCCAGAACATATAGACCATATAAACCAGCACCGAGATGTTGAGTAATAAGTATATTATTTACAAATCTTATAATCATTTCGAGAATAATTCCGACTCCTCCTACTCCAGCATTTTTAACAATTATTTTAAGTTCCTTATTATACTTTTTATCTTGGTTCATTTACAATATTTGTGTTTTACAGCTTGCAGGTAAACATAAATTTTTTTCAGTTCTTTTATTTTTATACAATTAAAACTCTCCGACTCATAATATTCATATTTGTCATCTTTTAATTTTTTGATTATAACAAACGCCCACAATTTACCGATATTGTATGCTCCTCTCATTTGTTTTGTTTTGTTATTTTCCATTGCAACAGCCATCTGCGCGAGTAATTGTTCCAGAGGAGATTTTGATCTTGGTATAGACCTCTTAAATTCCTGAATAAAAAAGTAAGGAGTCTCTGGTCTTCTTATTCCAGAGGCTACCATAAAATCTAATCTTCCACTTATTTTATATCCGTTAATTGTTCCAGATATTTCTGGCTGAAACCATTCGCGAAAGCTATCGCTATAAAAATATACTCTATTCAAAAGCGGACTTATGAAATGTCCCAATAGTTGCTTTTCAAGATAATCGTTGATATTATATTCATTTGCTTTTATTAGCTTTATCAGAAAATCCTCGTCATACTTATCAATATCAAATTCAAAATCAAACCATTCTTTGAATATACTTCTGTCTCTAACAAGTTGGAAACCAGTTATTTCGTAAAGTATATCGTAATTAATCTCCGAAAATACATAACTTTTTTTGATTGTTTTTTCTTCTTGTGTCATGTCTAATGAAATTTTAATAATTTAAATTTTTATTTACAATATTTGTGTTTCACGGCTTTCAGATAGATATAAATTTTTTTTAGTTCTTCTATTTTTAAGCAATCAAAACAATCAGATTCATAATATTGAAATTTGTCTTTTTTGGTTTTTTCAAGAATAACAAAATACCAAAACCTTCCAGTATTATAAACTCCACGTAAAATATTAGTTCTATTAATTTCAATTGCAACAGCCATCTCTGCAAGCAACTGCTCTAATGGATTTGATATTGTTATATGTTTTTTAAATTCCTGTATAAAGAAGAACGGTTTTTGTGGTTCTAATTTTCCTGTTGCTACCATAAAATCAGTATAACCAGTTAGTTTATAATTATTAACTGTTCCAGTAATTTCGTGTTCGTACCAAGCTCTGAATTTATTATCCGTAAAATTTACCAAACTTAGTAGTGGACTTATAAATTGCAATTTTAATTGAATTTTGTTATAATATTGCAAATGAAATTTATGCGATTCTATCAGTGTATATAGAAATTCTATTTCGTTATCAGTAATTTTGTATTTAAAATTAAACCAGTCTTCAAATTTTTTTCGGTCAAAAATAGGTTCTGCATCAAGTACCATTTTTAATATTTTTCTATTCATATCCGAAAATTGAAAGATACCTTTAAAACTTGTCTTTTTTGTCATCATAATAGAATTTATTATAAATTTTTTGTAAAGATACGATTTTTTATTATTCTAAGTAATCATTAAATAATAAATTATTATTCTGTATAAATTAGTTTTTGCTTCTTACAGTTTTACAAAAATTACTAATAATATGGCACACATCAAAATATTTAAGTGCTGAAAATCAAGTAATTACTATTTTGAAAAATAGATAACAAAAACTAACAAATAGCCACTAACAACTAACCACTAACAACTAACAACTAACAACTAACAACTAACAACTA
>JAOZMB010000198.1 GCA_029934515.1 Bacteroidales bacterium | reverse complement strand
AAGATTTAACTTCTCTTTTATATTCCTGTAGGAAAAAATAAGGTCTTTTGGGTTCTTCTCTTCCAGTAGCAATAAAAAAATCTGGAAATCCGCTTAATATCCAGCCGTTCAATTTGCAACTTATTGCATATTCATACCAATCTTTTACTCGCTTGTCTCTAAATTCTATTTGATTTAGAATAGGCACTATAAATTTTGCAGTTAAAGTTCTTTCGTTAAAAGAAGATAAATAAATTATATTATCTTTTATTAATTTTCTTAAAAACATTTCTTCCTCTTTTTTAAGTTCGTATTTATATGAAAACCATTCATCGAACTTATCTTCATCAACAGCTTGCTCAATGTTTACAATCTCGGCAAGCTTCTCTATTGTTGCGGCACGGAAGTTTAATTTTTTCTCTCTCTTTGAAGATAGTTCATACTCGCTTGCTAGCCATGATGTAAATTTTGTCTTATCTATCGTTCTCTCATCTTCAATAATTTTCATTAATCTTGCTATTGCATCTCCAGAAATTAATATTTCTTTTTCATTCATAATATGTTAGTTGTTAGTTGTTAGTTGTTAGTTTCTATTTGTTTATTTTTCAACACTTAAATATTTTTATGCGTCTGCTTTTAACAATCAAATCTTTGCGCATGTACAGTGTTTTAACTTGATAGGAATAGAACAAAATGATAAACGGCAGGTGAAAAACTCATGCTGAACGCAAATGATATGCTTTTAATCTTTCAGTATTTTTTGACAGACCTTATCAAATGCTTCTACAATCTGATTTATTGTCATTTCATTTATTGGTTCATGTTTTTTAGGATTATCTATCGGATGAAGATGCCAAGCTATCCTATTATCTTTATCAACAGCCCAAATTCTTTTATTTCGAAATATAAGGCTGAATGAAATTACATAGAAAATTTCGTTGAAAAATACTGATAATTTGTAATTTTTTTTACCCTATTAGACCTTGAAAGGAAATTTCAGTTCTTCGTTTAATTTCAACATTTGTAACATACGACAACGGTCTTATCGCTTTTAGCAATTCTATCTTAAATTGTTTTATATCCATTCTTTCAACATTTTTTTATAGTATTGAACTAATGCAACTTTTTCTCCCCAATCATAATATTCTTGTTCAACTTCATAAGTAAAACCATCTGACATTTTTGTCGATTTCTGTTCAAACTCTTCGTAAGACATATTCCATTTCATTTCATATTGAAATATATTTTTAATTTAAGAAAATCAGGCACAATAAATTTTAATGATTGTTCTAAATCATTTGCCTTAGTCAATTTGAGAATATTTTCAGTTAATTGTCTTGATAACATGATGTTTTTATTTTTCAGCACTTAAATATTTTGATGCGTCTGCTCTAAAAAATCAGTGTTTAATCCGTATAATCAGTGTTTATCTGTGTTCCTATTACTCCAATAAATATTTGTGTCCTTAGTACTTCGATAAATAGGAACACTGAAGAACGCGGATTATACGGATATTTCACGGATTTTGATGCGTCTGCCTTTTAAAAATCAAATCTTTGCGCGCATGTACAATGTTTTAACTTGAAAGGAATAGAACAAGCGAATAAACGACTTATTAAAAACACATGCTGAACGCAAAGATAGACGCTTTTTATTTTAATATTTTTGTTTTTTTACATAAGCCAGTTATCAATTTTTAAGTTAAAAAATTCCTTAATTTTTATATAATGTTTTGTATTGTTTGTAACAATTGACAAATCATTTTCAATTGCAGTTGTTGCAATAAGTAAATCAAATTCTCCTGTTGGAAAACCATTTTTACGTAATTTTACATAAATTTCACTTGCTTTGTTATAAATATTTTTTGTAAGTGGTATAACTTCAATCATTTCAATAAGTTTTAAAAAAAGTTCTAATTTTTTTGTTGACTTATTATTTTTATATCCACGCAAACATTCATAATATGTTAATTCGCTAATTTTAAGTTGTCCAAATTCTTGTTGATATTCTTTACTCCTTTCTATTACATTTTTATTATTTTTAAGAAGAAATATTAGTATATCAGTATCAATCAAAGATAAATTTCCTTGTTTTTTGTTGTTCTCTGTCATCTAAAATAGTATTAATATTTAATTCAGGTTCTTCAATAGAAGAGTATTGATTAATTAATTTGTAAAAATTTAAAGTGTTATCGATTTTTTCTTCTTTCTCTGGTATGAATAAAATTACTTCTACTTTTTTACTATACAAATTTTGCATGATTTTAGGGATATTTATTTTTCCTAAATCATTAATATATGTAGTAAATCTGTAAGCTAATTGATTATTTAGATTAAGTTCCATCTTGATATTTTTTTTCTTTTTTAGTGAGCAATATCGTCTTTGTTGATATTACAACGATGCTTTATTATCATTTTTTATCCTTGCAAATATAGAAAATATTCCAGAAGTTACAAAATATTTTCACATTTTTTTACGTTTTCGTTTTCGTTTTTTTTGTTTTTTATCTATTTCAGATTGCAAAGGAGTAATATATTGACTATACAAGTCAAATAAAAATTCAATCCTTGCACGCTCGTTTACGAACTTATGAGGACGATAACACAAATCTACGGACTTATCTAATTGCTGATGTGCTTTTC
>JAOZMB010000120.1 GCA_029934515.1 Bacteroidales bacterium | reverse complement strand
TAATTCGTAATTCGTAATTCGTAATTCGTAATTCATAATTCATAATTCGTAATTCGTAATTAATAATATTTATTGGTTCGCGTTTATGAGGAAGAACAGGCAAAAAAGAATTGGAAAAAAGCTGTAATAATGCCTCAAAATGAGAAAACTATTAATACAGAAAATACAAAAGAAATTATTCCATCCAGTTCTGTTCCAAATTTGCCAGTAGGTAAATTACTTTTAATAAAATGAACAAATGTTTCATTTTATATTCCACCAACGGGTATTGAAGTTGTTACAGATATAAATAGAAATTATGTAAGACAAAAGCTGAAGATTGTAGCAAAAAAGAATCGGAAAATATAAATCGGAAAATTGCAGACGAAGAATTTAAAACAGCAGAACTTGGTTTTAAATTGAAAAAGAAGAAATTATAAAACAATTTGATGTTTCACTCGCAAAATTATCTGGTGATAATGCCTTGAAAAATCAAACAATTAAATACGAACTTGATAAACAGGAAACATTAAGCAAAATTAAAAAAAGCGAACTTGCAAGAGAAAAAGCTCAAAAAGATTTAATAATGAATTTTTCGGAACAGGCGTTGTCGCAAGAACTTACAAAGATGAAAGTAGAAATGCAAGCGGTAAAAGAAAAATCAGAAGCAATTACGCCACATCTAATAGCAGCATTACAGGCTTTTGGTGATAAAGCGCTTGCCGAAAAAATGGCTGAATCAATGGCTCCGCTGTCAATCATCGGAGGAAAAAGTATTGCAGAAGTTTTTAGTAATCTACTAAAAGGAACAGTACTTGAAAAAGTGCTGGAAAGTTATAAAGTTGATTAATTAAGTAAACGACTTATATAAAGTTGAGAAATAAATTACTGTTGGTGTGGCTTAAAATCATGCTGACAGTTTATTTTATGATTTTCAATATTAATAAAACAAATTTACAATCATTAATTTCAAAAATTATGCGTCCAGATTTTAATAAAATAGATTTTAAGAATACAAAATATAATGGAAAGAAAGTTGTCGCTGATTCTATTTTCATCACACCTGAGCAGATAAAACTAAAAAGTTTTTATACGAAAGAAGATTTAGAAGGAATGGAACATTTGAATTATGCTGCTGGTATTCCTCCTTATTTAAGAGGACCTTATTCCACAATGTATGTTATGCGACCTTGGACAATCAGGCAGTATGCTGGTTTTTCAACTGCTGAGGAGTCCAATGCTTTTTATCTTCGCAACCTTGCAGCTGGACAAAAAGGTCTATCTGTTGCGTTCGACCTTGCAACGCATAGAGGATACGACTCCGACCACGAACGTGTTGAAGGAGATGTTGGAAAAGCTGGTGTCGCAATAGATTCTATTTTGGATATGAAAATACTGTTTGACAATATTCCACTTGATAAAATGTCGGTATCAATGACAATGAACGGTGCCGTGCTTCCTATAATGGCATTTTATATTGTCGCTGGAATGGAACAAGGAGTACCAATCGAAAAACTTAGCGGAACAATTCAAAATGATATATTAAAAGAATTTATGGTTCGCAATACTTATATATATCCGCCACAACCTTCGATGAGAATTATTGCAGATATATTTAAATATACAGCAAAAAAAATGCCTAAATTTAATTCGATTAGCATATCCGGTTATCACATGCAGGAGGCTGGTGCAACAGCAGATATAGAACTCGCATACACGCTGGCAGACGGATTAGAATATCTGAGAACTGGTATAAAATCTGGTTTGAATATTGATGCTTTTGCACCGAGACTGTCATTCTTTTGGGCGGTAGGAATGAACCATTTTACAGAAATTGCAAAAATGCGTGCTGCTCGTATGCTTTGGGCTAAAATCGTAAAACGTTTCAATCCAAAAAATCCAAAATCAATGGTACTGAGAACACATTGCCAAACATCAGGATGGAGCCTAACAGAACAAGACCCTTACAACAATATAGCAAGAACCTGTATAGAAGCAACAGCGGCTGTTCTCGGACACACACAATCGCTACACACAAACGCACTCGACGAAGCTATTGCTTTGCCTACAGACTTCTCTGCTCGAATAGCAAGGAATACTCAAATTTATTTACAAAAAGAAACAGGTATTATAAAAACAGTAGATCCATGGGCGGGTTCGTTTTATGTAGAAAAACTTACACACGAAATTGCACATAAAGCATGGAAACTTATCGAGGAAATAGAAGAACTCGGTGGAATGGCAAAAGCCATAGAAACAGGTATTCCAAAAATGAGAATAGAAGAAGCAGCAGCACGGAAACAGGCAAGAATTGATGCAGGAAAAGATATTATTGTCGGTGTTAATAAATACAAACAAGACAAAGAAGACCATATTGATATTCTTGAAGTGGATAACACCGCTGTAAGAAGTTCGCAAATAAAAAGATTGAAAAAATTAAAAACTGAGAGAAATAATAACGAAACCACAAAAGCGCTTCATGCGATAACAAAGGCAATGCAAACAGGAGCAGGAAACCTGCTTGAACTTGCTGTTGATGCAGCAAAAAAACGGGCAAGTCTTGGTGAAATTTCTGATGCCATAGAAAAAACAACTGGAAGATACAAAGCTGTAACACGAACAATATCGGGGGTCTATTTATCTGAATCAAAAAATGATATGAGTTTTGAAAAGGCACAAAAATTAGCAAACAAATTCGCAAAAGAAGAAGGAAGAAGACCAAGAATAATGATAGTAAAAATGGGACAAGACGGACACGACAGAGGTGCAAAAGTGGTGGCAACAGGATACGCAGACATTGGATTTGATGTTGATATAGGAACATTATTTCAAACGCCTGCCGAAGCTGCAAAACAGGCGGTCGAAAATGATGTACATATACTTGGAGTATCAAGTCTGGCGGCGGGACACAAAACGCTTATTCCACAAGTAATACAAGAGCTTAAAAAACTCGAAAGAGAAGATATTATGATAATTTGCGGAGGTGTTATTCCGCACCAAGATTATCAGTTTCTTTACGATGCAGGAGTTGTTGGAATCTTCGGACCTGGAAGCTCAGTCTCGAAGGCAGCATTGAAAATTTTGGAAATATTATTGGGATAATAATAAAACTATAAATTATACAATTTTTTTTTGCCATGTTATATAATACGTACAAGAATTGTCGCCGTTCTTTCGACAACCATTTGCTATATGTTCTTTAAATAACACAGAATAACCGTGTGGTTTAAATTTCAATACAATTGCTTTTATTATACCCTTGTCAAACGAGCATGGATAGGGATTATTACAAATCATTTTTACTGAATTTTTAGATATTTTTTTAAAAATGTAATTTCCTATCCCTTCGTGTAGGTTTCCTGTTTTGTGGTCGTATAATATTTTTTTGTTGATTCGGTGGTTCATGTGATAGGCAATATCAATTGATTTTAAGGCAGAAGTTATAGAATTTATATGAATGGGCCAATTAGCGTTTTCTGGTATTTTCTTTCCTATATTTTTAAGAACAACACTACCAATTTTTGAAGTTATATGTTCAAAAGCATCAAGCCATGATTGCTGAGAATACCATTTGTTATGAACAGGATTGCCAATACCGTACTTGAATAATATTTTTCTTGCAGATACTTCAAAACCACGCATTCCTTCAAGAATAGATAATATGGTTTGTCCATTTACTTCTACTCTACTATCAAAAGATTTAAATTCAGCCATAAATGATATAATAAATTAGTAATCATTAAAAAATAACTTTTTGATTTGTTTTTTGTAAAATACTTATTATCAGATGTAAACCAATTCGTAATTTACTTAAAGACATGTTATTGTATAACATAATATATGAAAAATACAAATTTTATGCCAAAATTACAGTAATGATTACAGGTTTTAACTTTCTAAAAATACAACAAACATGTTGTTTTCTGAAAACTCTACAGATTTTCAAAACTCAATGATAAACTGTATATTTATTTGTTGCTTCATCAATTTGTTTTTGAGTAATATTGTGTTTTTTTGATATATTGTTGTGCCTATTTGTATGCGATTAATTTAGCTATTCCATTTAACAGATAGTATCTTGTTATCTTTCCTTTTTTCTCCTCCGAATTTAGCAAACCATTGAATTGAAGTATCTTTTGTTAATTCATCTTCTATTTCATAAAAATAAGAAGATATAAAATATAACTAGAAATGTAAAAATTAAACAAAAAATATCGGGACAATTTAAAACAGAAAAAGGTGGTGAAAGTTTTGCCATACTTATAACTATTATTGATACAGCAATTAAAACGAGAACAGATGTGATACTTTTAAATTAATTGAACATTCAAAGAATGTGTAGTTATTAAAAATAAATTAAATATAATCTGTTACATTTTTTTTGAATAAATATTAATATCCAACAACTTATATCTTTGCGACAATTTTGTTATCGTGCCATGAATATTAAAAAATAAAGCGATAGAAGCTATTTTAAGACGGTCTGATGTATTTAAATCTTTACGTTGTGAAGAACTACTTTTTAATAAAATCTTTGGTTCTTTTTGATTGTACATAATGTAATTTGTTTTTGGAATTACAAAGATACATTTTTTACACAAAAAAGAACCTTTTTTAGTGTAAACTAATTATGAAACATACCCTTTTATTATTAATTTTATTTAATATGTCAAAAAAAAAATATATAAATATTTTCGGAAATAATGTAAGCATAGTTAATCAGGACTATGTATATAAAGAAATAATGTCATACAATTTTGAAAATTCTGGATATTTATGTTTTCCAGATGTTAACCTCATAATACAAGCATATAAAAATCCGTTGGTAGCCAAAATACTAAATGAATCAATTTTTACTTGTCCTGATGGAAAACCATTAGAATTGTATGCAAAAGTAAAAGGAGTAAAAGATATTTCAACTGTTTCAGGATATTTATTTACTAAAAGTTTATTAAATACTAATCTTGAACACTATTTTTATGGTACAAAAGAAAGTAGTTTAAAAAGAATGATTATAAATATAAAAAAGGATTTTCCTAACATAAAAATTAAAGGATATAAAGCACCTCCTTTTTTATCATTTGATGATATTGCAAAAAGTAAAGTTATAATGAATGATATTAATGAAATTAATAAACTAAAACCACACATTGTATGGATAGGTATTGGTAGCCCAAAACAAGACACATTAATGTATAATTTCAATAAACACTTGGATTATGGTATAATGGTAGGAGTAGGTGCTGTATTCAATTATTTATCCAAAGATGTAAAAGTCAGTCCTGAATGGATGAAAAAATTATCAATTAGATGGGTATATAGATTATTTCAAGAACCAAAAAGAACTTTTGGAAAACTTATTAATAGTTTTCCTGTTTTTATATACTTAATATTGAAAGAAATATTAGTCAAATATTTTAAGCCAAAATAAAAATTATTCTACTTCTCCTTTTTCCGATAATATAATTGCAATATTGCGAGTTTTTTTGAACTTTGCAAAAACAATTATTAACATTACTGTAATAGGAACACTCAAAACCATGCCTACAATTCCCCAAACACTACCCCAAAATGATAAAGAAAGTAATACAACAAGAGAACTTATATTTAATGATTTACCCATTATTTTTGGTTCTATTATATTGCCAACAACTACCTGTGTAGCTCCGATAAAAATTAATACAGTTAGAGCCTCCGTATATGTTCCGAATTGTAGCAAAGCTATTGTTGCTGGAAAAATTGTTGCTATTAAAGAACCTATTGTTGGGATATAATTTAGCATGAAAATAAGAAAAGCCCATAAGAAAGCAAAATCGACACCGATTATTATCAATATAACATAACTTACAACACCTGTAATTAAACTGACCAAAGTTTTTAACGAAATATAACTGTTGATAGATTTATTGAGTTCTTTTAACATTGAATCTATTTTAGAATATTTCTCTGGCGCTGTGAACATAGCTTTTATTTTTTTTCGAAAGTAAGATTCCTCCAACAACAAAAATAATACATAAAGAATTATAAGGAATGTATTTGCAAATAGTTCGTAAATGGAATTAAAAATACTTTTTAATATTTCCGAAAAATCATAATCGCCTGTAAAATCATTAATCTCTTTTACAATATTTTTTCCTGTAAGTTCGTTTAACTGGGTCGCTATATTCAAAATTTTTTTTTCGTATCCCGGAAGTACTTCTGTCATTTGTGAAATATTTGTTAATAATAATTTTGAAGTTAAACCTAATATTCCAAAAATTATAACAACAGAGATTATTGTTTGAACCCAAAGAGGTAAACTTTTGTTTCTATTCTTTATTTTCGCTACAAAATTCCTTACAACTTTTATTAAAAACCATACTATTACAGCCAAAACAAAAGGCAGAATAATGCTTTTTCCATAAATCAAAATCACAACAACAGCAATCAAAGCAAATAAACTGTAAACAAAATTTGATACTTTCATTTTTATTATTTTAAATAATTTTTTTTCAAAGGTACTATAAAAATTATTTATTAATAATTTTTTTTTGTAAAAAGTTTTTTTTTGATAATTTTGCATCAAATTAATTATAATTAATAATCCAAAGAACTAATATGAAAAAGATACTATTGATAATTGCAGTTTGTGTAATATTTTCTTATGCAAATGCGCAGACAGCAGAAGAAATTAATTTTGAGGAACAAACAGTTCAACGTCCTGAAATAAAAAAAATAAAATACAATGTGAATATGGGAACAGTTGTTGGTTTTATAAATAATTCAACAAATTTTTATAATTATATTGCTCCTTCGTTAAATTATAAATTCTCTCCGCGAATAAGTATAAATGCTGGTTTTTTGATAACAAACACAACGAGTAACGGAATTTATTACTATGATAATGAAAAATTTCGGAAAAGAACAGGAAATATTACACAAAGTTATTTCTTTACTGATGTTAATTATCTTGCCAGCGAAAAATTAATACTTACAGGTAATGTGGTTTACGGAACAAGTTTTAACCAAAATGTAAATAACAACGGAAGTGGATTTAAACCAATAAGCTATTCTGTTGGAGCTGAATATAAGATTACAGAAAAAATTAAGATAGGAATCGAAATAAAACATATTGAAAGGAATTCACATTTTCAAAATAATTTTAACCGAAATTCGAGGTTCGTAAATGATTTTATGTTCGAATAAATCAAAAATTTTAATAAGTAATCGTTAAAAAATAACTTTCTGATTTGTTTTTTGTAAAATACTTATTATCAGGTGTAAACCAATTCGTAATTTACTAAGACAGTTTTAATATAAAAAAATATGATAAAAAATATAAACTATCTTGTGCTGTTTGTTGTATTGTCTTTTGGTTTTGAAGGATATTCGCAAAAAGCAGTATTAGATACAAATCAAATTGAAATTGGAGACCAAATTTATCTGAAAATTCAAGTTGAAATAGAAACAGGAAAGACTATAAGGTTTCCAGAATACGAAGATTATTTAATTCCAGATATAGAGATTTTAGAAAATTTTATAGATACAATAAATACAGGTAAAACACTACAACAGAACCTGCTTATAAGTTCGTTTGAAGATAGCACATTTCATATAGCTCCAATAGAAATTTTGATTGATAAAGACACAGTCAGAACAAATCCGTTGATTTTAAGAGTCGGACTGAACATAGATAGTGCATTGATTAGTAAAATAGATACGAGCCAATTAATTAAGATACATGATATTAAAAAACCTATTCAAACGCCTTGGACTTTTAAAGAATTTTGGCAGGAATACGGAAACTTAATTTCGATAGTTCTGTTTGTTCTACTTCTTGCGACAATAGTAATTTATTATATAATCAGAAAACGAAAAAATAAACCAATATTTAAAGTTCCAAAACCAAAAATCCCAGCTCATATCACAGCGTTAAAGCAGTTAGACAAGCTAAAAGAAAAAAAACTTTGGCAAAAAGGAAAAACAAAACAATACTATACAAGGCTGACTTATATAGTGAGGAATTATATAGAAAAAAGATTTGATATTCCAGCACTTGAATATATTACATCGCAGACTTTGACTGCATTTGAAACAAGTAAATCAATTGATAATGAAGCTATTGAAAAATTAAAACAGATACTTTATGTCGCTGATTTCGTAAAATTTGCAAAAAACGAACCTCTGGCACACGAAAATGATTTGAGTATGAAAAATGCTTATTCTTTTGTAAATACTACAAAAAAAGAAAAAGAAATCTTGCAAATTGATAATTCTATAATCAATTAGTAAAAGTCCACCGGATACCAAATTTGAACATTCTATTATTTATAGGATAGTGATTTACTGTTGAATAAATTTGTATGAACATATTTGAGTTTATATGTTCATATTTTAAAAACATTGTAACATTTCTTTTTACTTTTCCGTTGATAAATATACTTCCGTGTGGGTAATTTCCTGTTAAATTTGTGTTCTCAAAATAAAAATGCCCCACAGCGGGATTAAAACTTAATGCTTTGTATTCTGTGCTGTAATATAAGTCAAATCCAAGGTCAACAGTTAAATGATTTTTATAATTTAATGTAACATAAAAAGACTGGAATATTGCAAATTCTGGTAAATTTATAATATTAATATTGTTTGTTCTTTGCCAAATAATTTTGCTGTTAGAATGTAATCTTCCGAGATTAAAAATTTTTGAAATTTTTGCAGAATATACAAATAATTTTTTGTCATACTGTTCTGGTTTACTTATTGCGCCGTAGTATATATAGTTTTGTAAAAGAACGATATCTCCTTTTATATTAAAAAATGCTGACGGTATATTTATTTTCAAAGATGCGTCTGCTGTTTTTTTGTTATCCAGTTCGTTTTCCCATTTATAATGATTTGAATAAAATGTTTGACAATAATAATCTGGTTTTTGCTTAGTATATTTTAGCAGAAGCGATAGATTGTTTCCTGTTTCTTTATTTAGTATTTTTGTTAGAAATATACCAGCTCTGAAATCGCCTTTTCTGTATCCAGAGAAATAATAGTTTCCGAAAGTTTTTAACAAAATATTTTTCACAGATGTAAATGCTGATACTGATATTTTATTATCAATATAATTGTTCTTTTCACTAAGCAATATATAATCTTTGAAGTTGTAATATGATTTAAAAGTATTTGTAATTGAAAAATTTATTCCAAATCCATACCTTTCTGTAAATTTATTTTCGCTAATTATACTAATCATATTTATAATGGCATTGTAAGATAAAGAATCATAAGTCTCATTTGTACCGTGATAGAAATTTTGATAATATCCGTTTTCAGAACTTTCCTCATCTTTATATACTCTGTGTTGTTTTTTGTAATCGAAATTATGGTTAAAACTAATAAAAGGAATAAGTTCTTTGATTATTGTATCATTAATTTTTTTATCTTTAAAATTTCCAAACTTGTATCTATGGTTCACAAAAAAATGTTTATTTTGCATAATTGTTCCAGCGTTTGATAAATTAGGTTCAAGAGAATTAATATCCACTGTTCCCGTGTCAATTAGTCCGCCGTTGTCTTGTAACTTAAAACTATTATAACAAAAAGCGGCATTTAAAAAATAATGTTTTTTTGTGTAATTGCTTGTCAGCACAATAGAATTTAATTTAGATGCTTGGTTTGTATATTCACCTTTTGAACCAACAAATTTGTAATTTGCTGCAAAATTAAGCAACGGAGTCGGGTTTTGCGTATGTGTAAAATCAATCGTTTGTTCATCTTGTATTTTTGTTCCTGTCGAATAAAAAATATTAGTATAAGGTCGTCGAGTGTTGTAAAAATTTATACCGTCTGGCTCAGAAAGATAAATCTTATAAGGCAGATTAAAAGCAAAATCTGTTTTATATTCATCAAATCTGTCTGTAAAAATATTGGATATATTTGCAGAACCTATATTGCCAAGATGTGATACTGAAATACTTTTTTTTTCAAATATTTTAAAAATTTGAAACATATTGGTCAACGTATCTTCTTTCGTATATACTGGAGTCGTCTCATCTGGCAATGACCATATTATTAAAATATTTCTCAGAGAATCAGAATCATGTTGAGCCGATAAAAAAAATGGCGACAACAATGTAAATGTAAAAATTATTAATCTTAAAATTGTTTCTGTAATTCTATAATTTTGCATACTGCAAAGTAAGTAATTTTTTTATTTAAAAATAAAATCGTATATAATAAAGTCAAAAAATTATATTTTTTTAACTTGATTTAGTTAATTTATAAAAAAGTAAAGTTAAAAAATCAGTGTTTAATCCGTATAATCAGTGTTTATCCGTGTTCCTATTACTCCAATAAATAGGAACGCTGAAGAACGCGGATTATACGGATATTTCACGGATTTTGTTG
>JAOZMB010000019.1 GCA_029934515.1 Bacteroidales bacterium | reverse complement strand
GAATTATGAATTATGAATTATGAATTATGAATTATGAATTATGAATTACGAATTATGAATCGAATTATGAATTACGAATTTCTATTTAAAATTAATATCCATATATGATTTATTAAATGTTTTTTCCACGTCTTTTAATGTTTCCTGAATTTTAAGCACTTTTGAGTTCCAAAAAATTATATCTTTTTCTGTAATATTTCTATACGGACAGCTACCACCTAATTGTTTATTAAAATCGACAAAAAAACTGCTCATACTATTTGACAGTTTATCATATTTAGAAATGCAATTTTCAATTTTCTTAAACAAAACATCAATTTCTTTTGTTTGTTTTGCAATATATTTTGCATCAAAATTATTTCTTCTACCAAGCATTATTTTAAAGAAAATATCTACCTCTTTGTTAAATTTTGTATAGTTCTGGTTTTTGCTAATATTAATAACTTCGTCTTTTGTAATAACAATATTTGCAAGCGCTGTATATTCAATAAAAAGTTGTTCTATTTCAGTATTTAATTTTTTGGAACTCTCGTAAATATCATAAATTGCAATATTTAATTTTAATGTTTTAAGATTTTGTTTTTCAACGTCTTCGAAAAAATCTTTCGTTTCGAGATACAGTTTTACACCTTTTTTTTGTTCTATACTTATGTTTCTTCGTCTTACGCCGAGAGTTGTAAGTCTTTCTGTGCTGTATGCTGTTGTTATAAGTCCTTTGAATCCGCTTACTACTTTGCTAACGCTTCCACCTGTAAAAATATCTCCAATCCCAACAGCTATATTCAAAGGGTTTTCAATTTTCTTAAAGAAATCGCTGAGTTTACCTTCGATTTCATCTGAATAAAATAGAGTATCTATTGGGTCTAATTTTTCAACGAGAACTTTTTTCAGTTGTTTATATTTTTCATATTTCATTGGGTTCGACAGTTGCGTATAGTCTCCAAGTGCCGATGCTGTTCCAGATAATACTTTTATGACGTTTGATTTATCGTAAAGCATACCGAGAGTTTTTATTCTTTTTTTGTAAGTTTTTTTATAATTTTTAACAAGGTATCCAGCATTTTCAAAACTTTCATCGACGAGCAATCTTTCAAAATCTATTTTTCGTTCTTTTTTAAGTTTTTTTTGTTGTTCTGCTTCTTTTATTTTTGCTATTGCATCTTTACTAATTTTATGAATAATAATATCATCTATATATAAAGAAGAATTTTCGCCGTTAAGTTCAAATTTTAATTTTATAAAATAATTTTTTTTTAGTTTATTAATATCATAAGTTTTTGTGCTAAAAGTTGTTTGGCTTAGGTCCGTATTAAATTCGTTAATTTTTGTCCAGTTTTCGTTGCTATTGAAATTAGTATTTGTACTAATATAAATTGACAAGTTCCATATTCCAGCACCTTTTGTCATTAAACTAAGTTCCAGTTTACCCGGTTTGCTGATGAAACGAGATATTATAATTTCAGAACTTTGGCTTATTTTGATACTATTATTTTTACTACTATAAAAATTTGTATCTAATTTCACCTTTCCTTTAATCATCCATTTATCAGTCAGGTCGTCTGTTGATATATAATTATCGAATGTTTCGCTAAAACGTTGTGAAAATGTTGTTCCGAAACAAATAGAAGCTAATAATATTATCAGTATTTTTTTCATTTTATTGGGTTTTAAATTAATGAATAAATAATTTATACAAAAGTAAAAATAAATTAGTCAAACAAAAAAAATTTCTACAAATACATGTTGTAGGCGTTACTTGTTGCAATAGCACATAATAGGAACACGGAGGAACACGGATTATGCTGATTTTCACAGATTTAGAGTTCTCATTTCAATAAAATTTGTTTAATTTTTTTTTATTTACAATATTTCATTTCGTTTATATTTTGAACTCTAAAAATTTTATTGCCAACAGGTTCTATTAGCAGAGCTTTTGTTTTTACAATACACTTACCTTTTTTATCGTAAAGTCCGTATGTTTTTTCTATTCCGTATGCGGCAAAATTTTCCGAAAAACTCTTTATGTCTTTTGCAAATGGATAAAACATTTGGTCACTGTTTTGGTTTATAAGTCCGTATTTTTTATTTTTTGCTTTTATAATAAAAACATTATTATAAACACGTTTTATTTTTTTGCGTTTAAGGATTCTTCTTGGAATATTAATGTTATCTGGTTTTTTATATATTTTTTGCGTAGCACTTGTATCAATATATTGCCATTTATTATTTCTTTTGACTGCTGCGAGTCCATCTTTAAAATCTTTTGCATTTTGATATGTAAGTTTTATTTTTTCTTTACCTGTTTTATCAATATATCCGTATGCTTGACCTTTTTTGAACCTTTTTTTTACAATACAAAGTCCTTCTGAGAACTGTCCGATATAATTATATTTTCCGAATGGAACTATAAAATCGCCGTTCTTATCCATTATTGCAAAACGTCTTCTATTACCTTTAATAATAAAATATTTTGTTTCTTCATCAAATTTTATATTTTTATATTTTGGTCTGACAAGATATTCACCTGTTGTGTCTATAATTCCGTAACGTCTTCTTTTTCTGACAATTGAAAATCCATTACTAAAATTTGTGCAATTTTTAAAACGTGTTTCTATAACTATGTTTCCACTTTTGTCGATAAAATCACTTTTTGTTATAGACTTTATTAAACCAAAGAATCTTTTTTTTCTTACAAATACTGGTGCAAGTCCGTCTCCGAAACTTCCAACTTTACTAAATCTTGGTTTAATAATAATTTTTCCTGTTGTATCTATAAAACCCCATTTATTTCTCACCATTACTGCTGCTGCATTATCTCTAAAATCATACACTCTACGAAAAGTAGTTTTATTTATTTGTTCACCAGATTTGTTTATAAAAGAGTATTTATTTTTTGCTATTTTAATGCTTGCTTTTCCTTCTTTGAATTCTCCTGCTTCATAAAAATTATGCTTAATTTTAACACTTCCTGTTGTATCTATATATCCGTAAATTATTTCTTTTTCTTTAATTTTTGTAATAAAAAAAATATCATCATTGTAAGAATATTCTATTTCACTAAATTTTGTATCTATAATAACTGTTCCAATAGAATCAATAACACCCCATTTATTTTTACTTCTTACTTTGTAGTAAGGAATATTAGCCCATTTTTTTTTTGCAGAGTCATTAAAAAAATATCTTATTTCATCGTATATAAAATCTATCTTTATAGAGTCATTTGGCGAAATAACTCCCCATTTTTTATCCAACTGTGCAATAAATTCGTTTCTAAAATATCTTTGCAAAAAATTATATTTTGGTTCTACAATAAAATTACCAGTTGTATCCATTATGCCCCATTTTCCTCCGCTACAAAATGATGGATTTGAAAAAAAATTATCCATTCCAGAATAATCGAAACCAGGAACTTGTAGAAGGTATTTATAATTTCTCTTACTTTTTTCTTTATTTTTTTCTTTAACTGGAATAATTTTTCCTTTTGTATTTGCTCTTGTGTAATTTTTGGAAAAGTCTCCGACAAAACCTAACTGTTTTTTTACTATTTCGCAGTCTCGATTTATCAACAGTCCGTTTCCGTATTTTTTTAAACATCTTGCAACAGAAGCTTTCGTAAAATCAGATATATTTATTACTGAATAGTATGCTGGTAAAATAATTTTTCCTGTTTTTTGATTAACAACTCCGTTATATTTTCCGTTTTTTGTATTTACCAAGTCTTCTTTATTCATAAAATTTTGACTATACCATGTATAAGAATAATCAATAAGTCTTACACCTCTTGCCGTAAATAAACCCCATAAACCCAATGTCTGTTTTCTGTTTGATCTTTTCCAGATATTTGGTTTTCCTATTCTTCTTACCTTTGCGACGATATAATTTTTGTATTTTATTTTGTCAATTATCTTTCCGTTGTCCTCAAAAGTTGTTACAACCATTCCTGTGTCAATTTTTGCTTTAATATTATTACTCTCAAAGTCTGTCTTTATTTGAGGAAGATAATATAATGTGTCGAGTAAAATTTCACCGTGTGAATTAATCAAACCAAATTTAAAATATTCTTTCTTTCTATCTTTTCTTAAATTCAATTTTAGTTTAAACATTTTGTTCATATCTTCTTTCAAAAGTTCATCATATTCAAAAGAACTAACATAAAATATATTTTTATTTTCTGTTTTTTTTATATTTCTGTATGCTGGTTTAAATATAACTTTTCCATCTATTGTAACAATCCCTGTTTTTCCTGATTCTGAATTTTTGTTTAATATACGAAGGATATCATCTTGTAATTTAAAAAAAATATACTTCGTAGTATTTATTTTTATATTTCCATTAAAATCTGCAATTCCGTTGTTATCACCTTTTCTGAATAAAAAACATTTCTTAAGTGCTTTAATATCATCATATTGTGCTTTCAAAATTGTTTTACCCTTAATATCAATAACACCGTATCTGTTCCTTTTTTTAATAATAAACATATCGTTTAAAATTGCTTCTATATAGTGATATGATGTAGGAATTATTTCTTTACCATCTTTTACTACACCGTATTTTTTATTTTTCTTTACAATATATAAATCGACAACTCGTTTAAAATCTGAATATATAGGTTGAATAATAATTTTTCCTGTTGTTGTGAACAGACCTTTCTTATAGTTCTCAGTTTTAACATAAAATTTATTATTATCATAATCAATTTTTGAATAGTCTATAGGTATAATTATTTCACATTTTAAATTTAATACTCCGAGCTTTCCGTTTTTAAAAACTTTAAAAAAAATAGTATCGTTATCTTTATTCAAAAAAGAAGCCATATCTCTTCTGTATCTTCGGTCTTTTTTTTGAGCATCAATAATTTCAAATTTGTCAATTTCTATATTTATTGATTTCTTATTAAATGTATTTGTGAATGTATAATTTTTGCCTATTTTTAGCAAATAAAGATTTCTATTTATTCTGGAAAAACTCGGATTCTCATCTTTACTAAGTTTAAAATTCTTATCTGTTTCTAATACTGTAATCGTTTTGTCTTCGTAAAAAAATATAATATTATCTCTTTTAATTTCAATTTTTGTGTAAAATTTCGATTTATATTGTTTTTCGGGAATATATAAACATTTTTGTTCTTCTTTTTTCAGTATAAAATATCCATAAGGTTCTGAAATTATTTCATCGTAATATTTTATTGTTTTTTTTGAATCAATATCAAATAAAGTATATAATCCGTCTTTTTTTATTTTAATAATTTTTTGATTTATTATTTCTATTTCAGAATATTTAGCATCCAGAATTTTATTTCCCGAATAATCGAATAAAGCTAATTTATTATTTTTCTTGGCTGTAAAAAAATGTAAATTTTCAACATTAATATTTGAATATGAAATATCAGTAATTTTTTTTCCTGTAGATGATAGTACTCCGTATAGACTGTCTTTTTTCAAAATAATAATGTTTCGTTTTACTTTAATAGAATCATAAATCATTGGTAAAACAACATTAAATTCAGTATCTATGACTCCCCATTTTCCGTCTTTCAAAATAGGCAAGACTTTTTGTTGTCCGAAAATACTAAGATAATTAAAAATAAAAACTGCAATAAAAATTAGGTTTTTCATTATTGAAAAGTTAAGTTTGAAAATAAATCAGCAATCTTTTTTATATTGAACAATAACATAAATATTATTCAAATATCAAAGCTTCAATATTCAAACGTAAAATTTCTGATTTTTAATATAAGATGTTATTTTTTTTAATTAAAAATATCTATTTTTATAGTTCAAGAAAGTTATAATTATGGGCAATAAATTACTGTCGATGTTGCTTAAAAAGTTACACCGACAGCTCAATTACGATTAGAGAATATATTCTTGTGAAGAATGAATGTTTAAATGGAAAGGTTCTTATTATATTTAAATAAAAAGAGACAAAAAATTATACAATGATAGTGAATTATAATTTTGTTATATTTTTGGTATTGCTCCGAATTTGCCTTTTTTGTATTGTTCAGATAACGCAATGTCTTTACAAATATCAAATTTCAATAACGATTTTAGTTTAGTTTGTCCGTCTGATTGTTTTTCGCAGAACCAAACTATATGTTTATCAATAAATTTACTGTCAAATAAATTTATGTTATGTGTAGTAAAAATGAGTTGCATCATCGAAGAGAATACTACAGTCGTATGCAGGAAAATATTAATGAAATGAAGCAAAAGTTCAACATGCAATGAACTGCCGAGTTCATCTATTCCGAGTTTATTATTATTTATTAGACTATCATTTAGTTCTAATAATAGAGAGACTAATTGTTTTGTACCCAGCGATTCTTCTCCTTCATAAATATTGTTATGCAAACCTTGTTTTTCTTTCAGTATAATTGTTTTTAATTTCCCTGTTTTGTTTTTAACTGTATGATAAAAATGAATATCTGGTGGTTCGGAATAATTTTTTAAAGTTTCTATATTAGTAATATTGAAGTCTGCTTTTTTCAAATTTTCAATCAAGAAGTTTTTATATTCAGGTATTTTATTACTCTTGTCTGCAAGTTCGTATAAATTATCTGGATATATAATATTTCTGAACTTCTCGAACCATTTATATGTTTTTTCAAGTTCTTCAAAATTTATATTTGTCTTTGTATAACTGGAAATTATTGTTGAAACATTAGTAGTGTTTGCTCTTAGCACATGTATTTCATAAGATTTAAGTTTTATTCTACTTCCAACTTCGAGAACAAAATTATTTTTCTCAATATTATATTTTCTGTGAAAAATTAATGCTGGTTTTAATGTAGGATAATATACTAATTTTTCCTCATAAATAACTTTACTGTCAATTATTATATCGTAAACATATTTAATTTCTTTTATATAAAATACTATTTTGAACTTACCTGGTTTTTTTGTATAAGCATCATCAAACTTAAAAGGAACAAATCCAGTTAGTTCTCTTTTTCTTTTTGGAAACAAAGTTATTTTATGAATAAATTCAAGAGCTTTCAACAAATTTGTTTTGCCAGAAGCATTTGCACCAAATATCATTGCAGTTTTTAAAATTTTGATATTTGGTTTTATTTCAAAATAATGATGTTTTTCGAGTTCATTATCTTCGTGAACTTCAAAACTCAAAATTTGTTCTTTTTTGAACGATAAAAAATTTTCTACTCTAAATTCTAATAACATAAAAAGTTTATTAAATAGTTTTGTAAATAAAAAATTGTTATATATGCAATTATTTAAAAAATTAGTTTTTTCATTTATATGAAAATAAAAAAAAAGCAAAATTATATTTTTTTTTATATAAAACAAATTTTTAATGTTAGCAAAAAGTTACATACACAAAAAATATTTGGTTGTGTTAATTAAGTAATGCTATTTTTTTATTATAATCCGCGATGAAATATTTTATAGCTCCAATATGGTTTTCTAATTTTTTAGAAAAAGATAATGTTAATCTAACTAATCTACTACATCTTTGCCGTGATATGTTTGTGTAAGTTCTGATTTATTATTTCTTTGGCTTCTTTTGCTTCATATTCTGCAAATTTTGTATCTTTTAACCATTATTCTGGGTTTATTAAAAATTCATCAGATTTAAAAAGTGTCATAAAACCGTATTGGTCTGCTTTATCTGGGCTAATTCTATTTCTATATGTTCCGTAAGCATATATATTTTCTAAAATTTCTTTATCTTTTATCTGAAATTTGTAATTTTTGCGTTTCCCATATTATTGTAACATATTTAAAGCGTTCATTATTTGATTGTTAAATCATTTTGTTTCATTTTTGACTTTGCTTTTTTGTTATAGGATATAACAAAAATAAATATAAACCCAAGAATCAGAGTTATAAATCCGAATATGGCAATACTTTTTATAAGTGTGTTTTCATTTGAATTTGAATGATTAAAATCTGTAATAGATGTGAAAGGAGTGAACTCTTTGTATTCGGCATCCAACAGTTCTTTTATTGCAATTAGTTTTACATTCTCAACAATAAATGAATTTTCTTTTACAACTACAATATCACCATTATTTACAGGATTTTTAATAAAAGCTCGTTGAATACTGTCAAGTTTTATAAGTTCATTGTCGATATGTTTAATCATATTTCTGTATAATTTTTTTCTTTGTGATATAATATTTTTTATATATGTATTTTCTTTAATACAATTTTCTATTCCTTTTTGTAGGTTTTTTATTATTTTATTATCAATAATTGTTGCTGTTATTGAAATAAAATTTGTGGGATTTTTATCCTCTTCGGATGCAGTTCCTTCAACAGGGTAAAGATAATCTGTTGATATTGAAATTATTTTTACTGCGTCTTCATTGGATATATTAAGTTTGTTGGCAAGTTCTGTATAGTTTTTTGTTTCAATAAGATACTGAAGTGAATTTATAATATTCACGGCTATTTCAGATGAGTAATAAGAATATCTTTTTTTATCTGATATATCATAAATTAAAAAATTATTTTCAATAACAGAAACAGCTGTCATTTTTACTTCATATTTCGGATTTCCAGTATAGTGTTTTATAATTCCAATTATAATTCCAGCAATCAAAAAAGCCGAAATAATAAATATTTTTTTCCTCAAAAAGACAAAAACATCAATAAACAACTCATTTATATCAATTTCATTTTTAATATTTTCCTGCATCATAGTTTAATATATTTATAGTTTATAAATTTATAATCGGAGCGCAAAGGAAACAAAAAATATATAAATTGAAAATTTTTATATTAATTTTTACAATATTTTACCAAAAAATCGCTTGCTTTGTAATAATCAAGTTGTTCTGCTCTTTTCCAATTTTCACATGCTCTTTTATAGTATCCTTGTTTAAAGTATGTATTTCCTATTTTAAAATAAATTTCTCCTGATTTAGGCGACAAGTCTAATGCCAAATAATAGTCTTTTATAGCATAATTGTAAGTTCTTGTATTAAAATGAATATCACCTCTTTTCTCAAAATATTTCGGGTTTGTTTTATCCAGTTCAACACAAATATTTAGAACTTCCAATGCTTTGAAAAAATTGTCATTGTTATAATTAATTCTCCCACACAGAAATAGAGCTTCTTTATTTTTGGTATAGAATTTCAAAAAAATATTAATATCGGAAAGTGCTTTTTTGTATTTTTTTAATTCGTTATTAACAGTTGCTCTTTTATAAAACAATATTAATTTTCGTGGGTCTTTATCAATTAATAAATTATAATCTTTCAGTGCTTTTTTGTATTTGTGTGCCAACAAATAAGCATTTGCTCTTTTATATAAATAATCTATGTTTTTTTTTCGTATTTTTATTGCATGCGAATAATCTTTTGCCGCATTTTTATAATCTTTTACAAGCATAAATATGTCTCCGCGCATAGAATATGCCCGATGTTTATTATTTGATTTTATAAGAATAATATCAAGTATTTCAAAAGCTTCTGCATAATCATTCTTAGAAGATAGATATTTAGCCTCGCTCAGTTTCATTTCATATTTAGAATAATATTTTTCTTTCCATATTTTTTTCCATTCATTTGAATTTTCGATATTTGAAAATGCTGGATTAAGTTTTATTTCTTCTGGAAATAATTTATTTTTAGATTTTAGATATATCCTAATATAATCACTTGCCTTTTTAGCATTATTTAATTGTGAGTAACACTCGGCAAGCTGATACGAGGCACAGTTTTTTTCTAATTTACAAGCTTTTTCAAAATCTAAAATAGCACTTTTATAATTAGCTTGAAAATAAAATACCTCTGCTTTTTTTAAATAAAGATTAAAATTATTTGGTTCATTTTCAATAATTCTATTTAGCAACTCAATTGCTTGACTGTATTGTTTATTGTCAATTTTTGTAATCGACAAAACATATAAACTGTCATTTATGTTTATTTGAGAGGAAATATTTCCAGTAAAAAGAAGAAATATATTAATTGTAATTAAAATATTTTTCATTGTTTTATGTTAGGAAATTACGAATTATAAATTATGAATTGGTTTACACCTGATAATAAGTATTTTACAAAAAAACAAATCAGGAAGTTATTTTTTAACCATTACTTAGCGAGTTTATTATTTTCCATTAGGTATTTAAAAATCTGGTCGAACAAAGGATTTACTATTCTCATATTATTGAATTATTTTGATTATTAATAGAATTAAGATAGAAAAATTTTATCTAAAATTTTATTTTATTTAAAACAAATTTAATAATTATATCAACAGATTCATCAATAGACTGTTCATTTGTATGCACAATAATATCTGGATTTACAGGTTCGTCAAATGGTGAACTAATTCCTGTAAAATTTTTCAACTCTCCTGTTCTTGCTCTTTTATATAAACCTTTCACATCTCGCTGTTCGCAAACATACAGAGGTGTATTTACGTATATTTCGATTAAATTTTCTTTTCCGATTATTCTTTTTGCAATATCACGTGCTTCCTTTGTCGGACTGATAAAACAATTTATTGTTATCACTCCACAATTCAGAAACAGTTTTGTAACCTCTGCTATTCTTCTGATGTTTTCTACTCTATCTTTTTCCGTGAAACTAAGGTTTACATTAATACCAGACCTGATATTGTCGCCATCAAGAATTTGTGTTAAGAATCCTCTTTTAAAAAGTTCTCTTTCAACAGCAATACCAAGTGTAGTTTTACCTGAACCAGAAAGTCCTGTGAACCAAAAAACTTTTGCTCTCTGGTTCAGAAGTTCTTCTTTATTTTGCTTATTCATTATTCTGTCAAAAACAGGATAAATTGTTTTTGTTTTTTTTCTTATCATTTTATTTTAATTTTTTCCATATTTGTGTCCTTCCTGCAAGCCCCCAACTATCTATCGACCCTCTGACATTTAGTTCTTTCTTGTTTTTATCATCTAAACTGAGTGTACAATAATAATACTTTCCGTTTTTGGGGTCTAATATTTTTCCTCCAACCAACTCATTACCATCAATTTTCATTTTAATAATAATAATCATTCCTACAATTGGCTTATTTTTATTTTTTCCCTTGCATTCGGTACACTTACTGTTAGTTGGTTCTCCTATCAATTTAATTATCTTTCCGTAGTATTTACCGTTTTTAGCTTTAAAAATTTTCACATGCGATTTTGCTTTCCCTGTTTCATCATCAATTGTTTTCCAAACTCCAAGCATATCTTTAACTTGTGCTGTCGCACTACTTCCAAACAACAACAACACACAAATAACTCCTCCCAGTATAGTTATAGCTTTTTTCATAAATTTTAAAATTAAATGTTAGTAATCGTTAAAAAATAACTTTCTGATTTGTTTTTTGTAAAATAATTATTACTATGTGTAAACCAATTCGTAATTTACTAAGTCTGTAAATTTTTGTTTTTTTCTTAAATAAAAATCAAATACAATACTTTTATTATAAATTTCTTTATGATTTTTATTATTATATTTAAGCAATTTTTTCCTTTTTTTTTGGTAACTGCCAATTAATGAATAAAACGAAAAATGCGCTTTTATAACAGCAAAGAAAAAACTAAACTTGAATGATGATAGATAAACAAAAGCAGACAAACTATCCAAAATTAGACGTTTAAGAATTATTAAATTTGCTTTTTTTTGTGGTAGATTTTTAAATAATAAAAGTAAATTATTCCTATAATTTAAAAATATTTTATAAGGACTTCCTACTGGCAATGCCCCGCCACCAACGTGATAAACCTCAGATTTTGGAGTATAGACAATTTTAAAACCTCTATTTTTGAGCCTCCAGCATAAATCAATTTCTTCCATATGTGCAAAAAAAATCTCATCAAAACCTCCAACTTCATGGAACAAATCGGCTTTGATAAATAAACATGCACCACTAGCCCAAAATATTTCCGACTCGTTATCGTATTGTCCTTCGTCCCGCTCTGTTTTACTTATTATCCTGCCCCTACAAAATGGATAACCGTATTTGTCAATAAAACCTCCAGCAGCTCCTGCATATTCAAAATTCTGTTTATTAACATAAGATTTAATTTTTGGCGAAACAGCAGCAATATCATTATTCTCATATAGAATTTTTAAAGCAGGAAACAACCAATTACTCCCAACTTCAATATCCGAATTTAATATTACATAATATTCGGCTTTTATCATGCGAAGAGCTTTATTGTATCCGCCTGCAAAACCATAATTTTCATCAAAATTTATTTGTTTTACTTCCGAAAATTTTGTTTTTATGCAACGAACAGAATCATCATCTGATCCATTATCAACAACATATATATCAACATTATCACTTTGACTGTGTTCAATAACTGACGGCAAAAACTTCTCTAAATAATTTTTACCGTTCCAGTTTAATATAACTACAGCTGTTTGTATCATTTAATTTTGTATTATTATTAAAAACCAATTATAGATTTTATAATTATACAAATGTAGTAATATTTATTTGATTTTTGATTTTTTTATTAATTTTTTTCAGATGCTTCTAATTTTTATTAATTTTGTTCGTTTTTTTAATCTAAAAATATGGTCGTACTAATTAAGTAATGCTATTTGTTATTTTTTTTATATCTTTGCAAAAAAATTAAATTAGATATTATGTCAGAAGTTACTTGTCCTTCTTGTTGTTCATCCAATATAAAAAAAATGGTCATATTCATACAGGAAGTCAAAATTATAAATGTTTAATTTATATTAAATCCAACAAAGAAATATATAAGCGAAACCGAGCGTGAGCTTGTTAAAAAATTAGAAAACCATATTGGAGCTATAAAATATTTCATTGCAGATTATAATAAAAAAATAGCATTACTTAATTAACACAACCTAGAATTTTATCTAAAACATAAATTCAAAAAAGTAGGAAAAATGTTTTGTGAAGCTAATATAATGCATTACAAAATGGAATATTCTGGAATATAAATCTTACAAGAATATGAAACTAAAATAGTTTAAATTTCAAAAAAATGAAAAGAATATTAAAATATATATTTCTTACATTGATATTATTTATTATTATTTTTTTTATTTATTTTTTTCAGGCTATAAAAATGCCAGACCCCAAAATTATTGACACACTATGTTTGCTTGATAAAAGACAAAATATTTCAGAAAATTTTTTTGGTATTAAAAATAATAGATTCAGAAAAAGCGAAAGTGGTCTATGGGAACTTTACCTTGAAGGTGATGCTTTTGAACGAGGAGTTTATAAGGGAAGACTAACAAGAGAATTAATAAAAAAACAGGAAGATGCTTTTGTTTCGGAAATCAAAAAAATCGTTCCTTCAACATCGTATCTTAAATTTTTGAAATATTTCGTTGGATGGTTCAACAAAGATATGGAACAATATATTCCAAAAGAATATTTAATTGAAATTTATGGAGTCTCAAAATCAGCATCGAACGAATATAGTTATATCGGTTCAAATTATCAGAGAATATTAAATTACCATGGCGCACATGACATCGGACACGCACTACAAGACCTTGCAATGGTCGGATGCACTTCTTTCTCAACAAACGGAGAACTAAGCCAAGACGGTGATTTGATAATAGGAAGAAATTTTGATTTTTATGTCGGAGATAAATTTGCAGAAGACAAAATAGTAGCTTTTTATAAACCAAGTAAAGGACACAAATTTGCAATGATTACATGGGGAGGATTCACAGGAGTAGTCTCTGGAATGAACATAAAAGGACTAACTGTTACAATAAATGCTGGAAAATCAGAAATCCCATTATCAGCTAAAATGCCTATTTCGCTGATGGCAAGAGAAATTTTGCAATATGCCGAAAATATCGAACAAGCTTATCAAATAGCAAAAAGAAAAAAAACGTTTGTTGCAGAAGCAATTATGATAGCATCGACAGCTGATAATAGAACAGTAATTATTGAAAAAACACCTTATAAAACAGCTATTTTCGATAGTAAAAAAAATTGTGTTATTGGTTCGAATCATTTTCAAAGTTCAAAATTTGACAACGATGAACTTAATATTCAGAATATTAACGAAAGCTCATCTGAATATAGATACAAAAGAACAAAAGAACTAATACAGAAAAATCCGAAAATGAATTACATAAAAGTTGCAGAAATTCTAAGAGACAAAAGAGGTTTAAATAACAAAAAAATAGGACTTACAAACGAGAAAAGTTTATGTCAATTAATATCGCATCATTCAATAATTTTTAAACCAAATAAATTAAAATTTTGGGTATCTGTAAATCCTTTTCAATTGGGAAAATACGTCTGCTACGACATGGATAGTGTTTTTGCAAAGTTTCCTGGGTTGAATGAAAACACAGAAATTTATGAAAAAGAATTTACAATTCAAGCTGACAGTTTTTTATTCTCAAAAGAATATAAAGATTATCTTAAATTTAAAGAATTAAAATCGAAAATCAAAAATGAAATAGAAAATATTAAAAATCAAAAAATAAATCAAAAATTAATTGACGAATTTATAGCTTCAAATCCAAATTTCTTTTATACATTTACACTTGTCGGCGATTATTATTTGGCTAAAAACAAAAAACAAAAAGCCAAAAAATATTACAAAACAGCATTAACAAAAGAAATCTCAACTGTTAATGAAAAAAAATATATTGAAAAACAATTGTTAATAATTGAAAATTGATTAACTTTTTTCAATAGGAACAAGCAATGAACTATCTCCGTAACTTAAAAATCTGAAATCATTATTCAAAGCATAATCGTAAATATCTCTCCACGCAGTCCCAACGAAAGCCGATATTAATAACAATAAAGTACTACGAGGTTGATGAAAATTTGTTATTAATTTATTAACAATTTTAAATTTATATCCGGGAACAATAATTATTTCTGTTTCCGCTTCTAAAATTTGTATATCTTTGGTTTTCATATATTTCAATAAAAAATATAGAGCTTTTTTGGGTTCGATATTTTGGTCTTGTTTGTAAGTTTCCCACTGCCCGATTTTTATTTTACTACTATCAAATTGTTTATTTATTATTTTAACAGCTATCCAATAAATACTCTCAAGAGTTCTTACCGATGTTGTTCCAATCGCAGTAATATTACCAATTTTATCAATTAAATTTTCTATTGTTTTGTAAGAAATATAAAAATGTTCTGAGTGCATTGTATGTCCTTTCATCGTTTCCGATTTCACTGGTTTGAATGTTCCTGCGCCAACGTGCAGTGTTATATTTTCTGTGCATATTCCTTTTTTTGTTAGTTTATTCAATATTTTTTCAGAGAAATGTAAACCAGCCGTTGGCGCTGCAACTGAGCCTTTATGTTTTGAATAAACAGTTTGATATCGTTCTTTATCAGACATTTCAGATTCTCTGTTCAGATACGGTGGAATAGGAATACGTCCAGCATTTTCTATTAATTCGCCAAATGTAAAATTTTTATTATTCCAAGAAAACTTAATTATTTGGTGATTATTAGTTTGTAAAATCTTTTCTGCTTTGAGTATTATTTTTTCTGTTTCTATTTTTATTTCAATAAAAAGTTCTTTGTTCTTCCATTTTTTCAGATTCCCGACTATACATTTCCATGTACAAGTTTCGTTAGTTTGAAAAATATCTTCATATCCAAACGGAGCTACTGGATTGAGACAGAAAATTTCTATTTTAGCTCCTGTTATTTTATAAAAATGGAGTCTTGCTTTGATAACTTTTGTATTGTTAAAAACAAGTAATTCATTTTTATTAAAATATTTATGTAAATTTTCAAATAAGTCTGTATTAATTTTATTGTTATTAAAAACCAACAAATTAGATTGTTCACGTTCTGGCAATGGATATTTTGCAATTTTAGAATTTTGCAATAAATAAGAATAATCATTAATTTTAATATCTTTGTAATTCATTTTAAATATAATTTTTTTAGTAAAATAGAATAAAGTATTATACTTTTGCAAATAAACAAAAATATTATTCAATATGATAATAAAAATTGGTGATACAGTAAAATTTTTGAACGATGTTGGAGGAGGAAGAGTATCAAAAATACTTGACAAAGAAACAGCATTAATACTTGGCAACGATGGTTTTGAAGTTCCAGCATTGAAGAGTGAACTTTTGTTGGTTGAGAGTGAAACAGCTTATGCCCCGCAAGATGATAACAAAATATCTTTTCAAGAAGAGCCTGAGGAAGAAAACGAAGAAGATATTTTTTATACAAATAATCCAGATGTAAATTTATATCTTGCTTTTGTTCCAAAAAATCAAAATGAATTTACAGATTCTGAGTTGGAAGTTTTTTTGATAAACGATAGTAATTATTTTGTTTATTACAATTATGCCGAAAATATTGGAACAAAACATAGAAGTATTAATGGAATATTAGAGCCAAATACAAAAGATATTCTTAAAACAATTGATAATAAATTGTTTAATGAAAATATTAGTATTGTTGTTCAACTAATATTTTTTGATAAAAAAGATTACGATTTGCGCGAACCTTATAGTAAACATCTTAAAATAAGGGTTGTAAAATTTTACAAAAACGAGAGTTATAAACAAAATGATTTTTTTGAAGAATCTGCTTTAATAATGACAATTATTGAGGAGAGTGCTATGAAAAAAGCACTAAAAAATTTAAAAAAATCAGAACTTAAAAAAATAGTAATCGAGAAAGAGAATAAAAATAAAAGTTTAAATAAACCTAAGAGATTCAGAAAAAGAATTAATATAAAGATAAAAGAAGTTGATTTACATCTGCACGAACTTATTGACGATGAAACAGGTTTATCAGACTACGAAAAATTAAAGCTACAATTAAACGTATTTAATAAAGAAATGAACGATGCAATTAAAAATAAAATAAATAAAATTGTATTTATTCATGGCGTAGGCAACGGAGTTCTTAAACTTGAGGTAAGAAGAGAGATGCAAAGAAATTATAAAAGATACGAATTTCAAGATGCCTCTTTCAAAAAATATGGATACGGAGCAACTATGATAATTCTAAGATAATTATTAAAGTTCTTGTAAAATTATTTAATAAATAATATAAAATGAAAAAAAAAATAAAAGGAACAATAGCAATTCTTACTGGTGGTGGCGATGTTCCCGGTCTTAATTCGGCTATCAGAGCGTTAACTATCAGAGCTTGCAAAGAAGGTTACAAAGTGTTAGGACTTAGAAGAGGCTGGGCTGGAATTATGGAAATGAAACGAGATAAAAAAGCAGATAACAGTGAATGTTATTTAGAACTTACAGAGAACATTGTCAATAGAATAGGTAGAACAGGTGGTACATTTTTGCACAGTTCACGTACACGACCAAGCAATTTGCCGAAAGCAAATGTTCCAGAACATTTGAAAGATAAATATAATAAAGAAATAAATGATTTGACAAAAGAAGTTATAAATAATCTTGACTTTCTTGGAGTTGATTATTTAATACCTATCGGAGGCGATGATACATTGAGCTACGGAGTTAGATTATATAAAGAAGGCGTAAAAATTGTAGCAATTCCTAAAACAATGGATAATGATGTTCCCGGAACAGATTATTGCATAGGATTTAGCACATGCGTAACGAGAACAATTAATATGACAAATACGCTCAGAACATCGGCTGGTTCACATGAACGTATTCTTGTGCTTGAGATATTTGGAAGATATGCTGGTTTTACTGCTATGCTACCAACAATGGCAGGAGCGGCTAATCGTTGTGTAATTCCAGAGTATGAATTTAATATTGAAAAACTTACTGAATTATTAGTGAAAGATAGGTATGTAAATCCAAGCAAATATTCGATAGTGCTTGTCTCTGAGGGAGCTAAATTTAAAGGTGAAGAAATGATGTTTTCAAATAGCGAGCAAGACCAATACGGACATGCAAAACTTGGCGGTATAGGCGAACTTGTTTCTAAAGAACTAAAAAGAATCTCGCCTAAATTTAACAACGGAAAACGTATAAATGTAATTAATCAGAAACTTGGTTATCTTGTCAGAGGAGGCGACCCAGATGCTATTGATTCAATTGTTCCTATGGCTTATGGTAATTTAGCATTGGATTTAATACTTAAAGGAATACATGGACGACTTGTTGTGCTAAAAAATGGAAGATACGATAATGTTCCTATTGATATAGTTACAAGTTCTACAAAAATTGTTAATATAAAAAAATATTATAATACTGAACGATTAAGACCGTATTATAAAAGTTTTGAAATGAACCCGCTTTTTATAATGACAAGTGAATGAACATATAAATTAATGACAAACTCATCAATTTATTTTTGATGAGTTTGCCATAATTGATGTGTGCTTTGAGCTTTGCATTTCTGCTGATTTGTTATTGTGCACAAAGTTGTAATCTTTCCAAGCCGGGTGATGATTGCAACAAAAAAACACTATAAAACCACTGACATTCAGCACAATGATATGGTTCTTTTTCTTATTCGTTTGCTATTTCAAGAACTTTGTTAATGAATTTCTGATTTAACCAAATTCCATTTTCTTTCATTGTTTGTAATAGAGGTTTTATTTTATTTATTAACCCTAATTCTTTGGCTTTTAACAATACTCCAATCGTTCCTGTTAATTTTAGATTAAAATGAGTTGCATATTCACGTCCTAATTTTTCATCAATTATTACTAAATCTGCTTTTACTTCATTTGCAAGAACAATTACTTCTGCTTCGCCTTTGTCTAAATCACTTATGTATCTTAAAGGTTCTCTGTATGATATTGTTTTTATTTCAATCCAATCAATTAATGACAAATCTGTGTAATAATCTTTATTTTTACCTTCTTCTATCTCTTCAAATACTCCTTGCGGAATGATTAGTTTACCGTAAAGTTCTTTTAACAGTTCTAATTTTGAAATTGTTAGAAGTGTGATTATTGGTGTTGTGTTTGAGATAATTTTACGCATTTTGTAAATCATTTAATAAACCATTGTCCGAGTTGAAATAAAAAAAAGAAACTTGATATTTATTTATTAGTTCTAAAAAATTCACTCTTTTTAAATCGAGAATTTTGGCTGCATGGCTCGATGAAATTTTACCTATTTCGTATAATTTAACAACGGTAAAATTTTTTATTTCACTTATAAATTCATTGTCTTGCATTTTTAATGTAAATGCAAGTTCTTTTGGATATGATACTGTTAATACGTTTTCCATAATTGTAAAATTGGGTTGGTTTGTTTTGCGCTTGGGCGGTAAAAACATAGCACAGGCGCAGGTTTATTTTTAACGGTAAAAGTGAAAAATTAATTTAATATATACAAATATTTTTATTGATTTTTTATACTTGCGCTTGGACGGTGTTTTCACAAACCTTTAATATAGGTGCGGTGAAAATATCGCAAAGACACAGTGTAAATGACAACAAATGATATACGCTTTATTTTTTTCTTCTGGCTCGGCATCATTAAACATTTTCATTGTATCATCATATATCTGCTTTGCAAATTCATACATTTCTTTGGCTTCTTGTATATCGGGCTTCCCATCAGGTAATAAACCTGTATCGCCTGGATAACGAGAACTTGTATAAACACGGTCTAAAATAACAAGTTGATATTCATCAACGATAAAATTAATGTGTTCTTCTATTATTTCGTAAAGTTTTATAAGATTATGAATACGTTTTAATCTTATTCCGTTTTCTTCAATTATTGCCTTAAAGCACTTCTCGACTGTTTGTTGTGAGTGAAATGCAACAATATTTGTTAAAAATTCATCTTTTATAATGTGTTCACAATTTTGCAAATCTGCTTTGGCGTAGTTAAGCCAATTTTCTGTTATTGCTTTCATATATTATTTTTCCTTGTGTTATTATTTCATGAGAAAAAGAACTGTCTTGACGAATAAATTTTTTATACATCGGTAAAGTATGAACGATTAAGTCTATTGCAATTTGCCTATTTATAGGACGAATTGCTTGACTTATTTTCATATATATTTTTGTATGCTCTTTGAATGTTTGCGGTATAAAATCATCTTGTGTAACTACCAAAATATCAATATCGCTGTCTTCATCAGGAGTACCATAAGCATAAGAACCAAAAAGCAAAATCATATAAGGATTAAATTGGCTTATTATTGTTCTAATTTGTTCTATATAATTAGTTATTGCTTTCATATAATTTTTTTCCGTTGGTTAATATTTCTTTTGAAAAACTGCTTTCTAATTCTACAAATTTTTTAAACATTGGTTTAGTGTAAACAAATCTTTTTGTTCTATATTTTTATATGTAAATTTACTTATTAAGATAACTTAAATTAGTAGTTTGCAAATGTTACATTTATTTAAAAATAAAACAAATAAATTCTCCTTTTTAAATTTTATTTATAATGAAAAAAGAATTTTGTCAGCAATTCCGAAAGAAAAAATAGGGCATACACATAAAAATATTTAAGTACTGAAAATCAAGGAATTACTATTTTGAAAACAGTGAATTTTAATGTTTTCAAAATATAACATATTGATAATCAGGTATGATTTATTTTTGATGTGTTTGTCCTAATGAACAACTAATTAATAATAAAAAAAGAAGGCAATATTGTTTATTATTTAATTATCTAATCATAGAAAAATATTTTTATTTCTTTGTAAGCTTTTTTCCATATTTGTTTTATATCATTAAAATATCCGCAAATATATTTTCTTTCAACATTTGTGTTTTGTTCTATTAATTCTGCTTTCTCAGATGCCTCTTCCATTCCTAAATACAATAGTGATGATTTTAAATTATGGGCAAGTAATTTTATTTGCTCTTCTGTTCCTGTTTCAATAATTTCAAATAATTCTACTATTAAAGACTGAACATTATCGCTGTACAGTTTTACAATTTTGATAAATTTGCTTTCATTTCCATCGTACAAAGATGATAATATTGATAAATCAATATATTTATATTTTACTTTATTTTTGATAATAACTTCTTTTTTTTGTGTAGGCGAAACCGCTACTCGCATCGAAGCATATTTGTGTAATATTTTTGAAAATACATCAAAAATAATTGGTTTTGTAATAAAATCGTTCATTCCAGATTTTATACTTTTTTCTCTTGAATCATTTATTGTATTAGCCGATAAACCTATTATTGGAATTTTTATGTTATCTTGTTCATTTGCTCTTATGTATTTTGTAATTTTGTAACCGTCTGAATCTGGGAGTTTTATATCCATAAAAACTATATCAAATGTCGATGTTTCTTTGCTTTCGTAAAATTTATCTATTGCTTCTTCGCCTGTTCTGGCAAAAATAATTTCGCAGTCTTTAATATTTTGTTCCAATAAATAATATATAAGAGCTTGGTTTGTTTTATTATCTTCTACAACCAATACTTTCATTTTTTCTATTTTCTTTAAATAATTTATTTTATGAGTTTTTATTTTATCAATATTTTTACCTGCAATAAAAGGTATTGTAAAATAAAAATTTGTTCCTTTGTTTATAGTCGAATCAAATTTTATAACTCCACCGAGTGCTTCAACTAGATGTTTGGAAATCGAAAGACCAAGTCCTGTGCCGCCAGGGTTTATTATTTTATCGTTAGTAACTTGTCCGAATCTACTAAATATAAGTTTTTCTTTATTTTTTGGTATGCCAGTGCCAGTATCGTGTACGTAAAATTCCAATGTTATATGGTCAATAAAATAGTATCCAAATTCAATATGTCCTTTGTTAGTAAATTTTAGTGCGTTGTTTAGTAAATTTGTAAGAACTTGTTGTAGTCTCAGTGGGTCTGTATTTATAACAAATTTATTGTTTTTAACAGATTTATTTAGAATAATTTTTATATGGTTTTTTTTGGAAATTTTCCGCATCTGAATTAAAGAAGCATAAAGCTCGTCTAACATTTCATTTACATTAACTGATTTATTTTTAATAACAATTTGTCCAGCTTCGATTTTTGCAACATCAATAATATCATTAATCAGTTTTAGCAAATTATCGGCACTGCTTTTAATATAGTTCGCATATTTTTCACGAACATTAACTGTCAAATTGTTATTTGTCATTAGATGCGAAAAACCGACAATTGCATTTAAAGGTGTTCGTATTTCGTGGGACATATTTGCAAGAAATGCACTTTTTAGTTTATCTGCTTCTTTTGCTTTTATCTTTGCTTTTTTTAATTGTTCATCAGCTTGTTTTCCGGCTAATGCGTGAGCAATATGACCAGATATAAATTCCATTAATTCAATATCTTTATTTTTATAAACATTTTCACGGTTATAACACTGACAAACCATAACTCCGATAGTTTGTCCTTTGTTTTTTAGCGGAATTCCAATCCATGAAGGCGATGGTGTTCCTATTAAATCGATTTTACATTCTCTGACAAGTTCATTAGTTTTTTCAATATCCAATATCAAAGCTTTGCCAATTTTTCTAACATAATCAGTAGAGCTTTTTGATAAATCATAGGAAATATATTCATCTATTTTGTCTTTTTCATCAATGAAATATGGAAAAGTATAAGTATTATTATTTTCGTTATAAAGTGCCACAAAAAAGTTTGAAGTATCAATAATTTTAGACAATTCTTTTCTTATATATGATATAAAATCTTTAACATTATCTTTTGTGCTTACTTTTTCCGAAATATTTAAAAGTACCTTCCAGATATATTCAGAACGTTTACGATTTGTAATATTTGTATAATAAACAATAACACCGAAAACATTACCCGATTCGTCCAGAATTGGTTTATAAATATCTTTATAATAATAAGTTTGCTTGTCTTTAATATCACTTCCAACTTGACAGAACTCAACTCCACTTAATGCTCGTTCAAGGTTTATTTTTTCTTTTTTTATATCTTTATAATCCTTAAAAACATCAAGAATATTATCACCTATTTTTACATTAATATCGAAAGTTGCGCTTAGATATTCTGTATAATTTTTATTAAACGCAGTGTAGCAAAAATTTGTATCCAATGAAAAAATAATAATATCGCTTGGAAATTCAATAATATTTTTAATCATTAATTTTATATTTTTTTTCTTCTTTATATTTGTATTATATGCCTTTGACATGCTTCATTGATTAGTTTTATTATTTATATTTTTACTGATTACTGTCGGTATGGTTTGTGAAGCCACACCGACAGTTTATACTCTCATTCTATTGCAATAATTCTTTATCTGTTCAGATATTTTTCAACTATTGACCGAATTTTATTTATATTTATTGGTTTTGTAATATATTCATCACAACCAGCTTTTTTACTTTTATTTTCTTCTCCTGCCATAGCATAAGCTGTTTGAGCAATTATCGGAACATCACGAATTTCTTTTATTATTCTTGTTGCTTCATAACCGTTTATTTCTGGCATTTTAATATCCATAAGTATCAAATCAATATTAGAATTTTCTTTAAATATGTCAATTACTTGTCTTCCCGTTTTTGCTCTTATCAATTTTACCTTATTTTTTTTGAAAATTTCTTGTATTAATAGATAATTTAAGTCTTCGTCTTCGGCGACAAGGATTATTTTGTCAGCATGGTTATGATATTTAGTTTGCATAATTTAGAATTTGTTATTTCTAATAATTATTAAGTTTGCATTAGATTATTTTTCAGGTATTTTTTGTAATGTATCTATAAGGAAATCATAAAATTTTGCAACAGTTTTAATATTAACTTTTTCATCTGGTGAGTGCGGAAATCTAATAGTTGGACCGAACGATATCATATCCCAATTTGTATAAGTTGCTCCGAGAACACCGCATTCTAAACCAGCATGTATAATTTTTACTTCTGGTATTTTACCGAATTTTTCATTATATGAGTTCTTCATTGCTTCGAGGATGGAAGAGTTAAAATCTGGTTTCCAACCTGGATATTCTCCATGATATTTAACTTTTGCTCCTGCGAGTTCGAATAGACCTCCGATTGTTTCTTTTAGATTATCTTTTGCCGAGTCGCTGGAGCTTCTCAAAAGATTGGCAATAGATATTTTGCCATTATTGGATTTTATAATACCAAGATTTGTTGACGTTTCAGGAATATCTTTCATATCATCAAGAAATCTTATAGCGCCGTGTGGAGTTGCTCTTACAACTTTATAAAGCTTTTGGCTTGTTTTTTTGTCAATAACATTTTTCGGCATATCTATTTTTTCGGCAGTTATAGTAAAGCCAGCATCGACTTTTTTAATTTCAGATAGAACCATTTCACCGTATTTTTTAACATAATCGTTAAAACTGTCAGCTTCTTTTTTAGGAAGAGTAACAATAGCAACAGCTTCACGTGGGATGGCATTCCTCATATCACCTCCGTTAATATATGCAAGTCTGGCATTATGTTTATCTGCAATTTTAGATAAAAACCTAAACATAATTTTATTTGCATTACCTCTTTGCAGTGGAATATCAATACCAGAATGTCCACCTTTTAGTCCAGTTACAACAAGCTTGTAAGCAACTGATTTTTTTGCTGGTTTAACTTTTTTATATTTCATTGTTGCTGTTACATCTACACCTCCGGCACAACCGATATACAATTCTCCTTCATCTTCTGAGTCCAGGTTCATAAGAATATCTCCTTTGAGTATTCCTGGTTTAAGATTAAAAGCACCAGTCATTCCTGTTTCTTCATCAATTGTAAGAAGTACCTCAAGCGGCCCGTGACTTATATCTTTTGACTCCAAAACAGCCATTGCTGCTGCTACTCCCATTCCGTTGTCAGCTCCGAGAGTTGTTCCTTTTGCAGTTACCCAATCTCCATCTATATATGCTTGAATAGGGTCGTTCTCAAAATCATGTTCTACATCATTATTTTTTTGTGGAACCATATCTAGGTGTCCCTGTAAAATTACACCTTTTCGATTTTCCATTCCAGCTGTTGCTGGTTTTCTTATAATAACATTGCCAGCATCATCTGTAATTGATTCCAGACCTCTCTCGTCAGACCACTTTCTCATAAAACTAACAACCATTTCCTCTTTTTTCGATGGACGAGGTATTTTTGTTAGTTCTACAAAGTTTTTCCAAACTTCCTTTGGCGCAAGATTTAATAATTCTTTACTCATAATATTTATTTTATAATTTATTTATTTAATTTAATATTCTTAAAATTATATTGTCATAAATTTCAAAAAAAATTGACTAAGTAATCGTTAAAAAATAAGTTCTGATTTGTTTTTTTGTAAAATATTTATTATCAGGTGTAAACCAATTCGTAATTCATAATTTATAATTCGTAATTGACTAAGACTAAGGTTTTGTAAAAATCAATGTTGTACAAAATATCAAAAATTAAAAATGCAAAGTTAGTTTTTTTTATATATAATTGTAATTATAATAAGAAAAATATTAAACAAAATAAACTATTTTTTTATTAAAATTAATTTTTTTTTGTTTTTTCATTTATTATCTATATTTTTGTTTTATAAAATATACAAATAATATAATTTATACTAAATAATTATGAGTAAAAATCAGAAATTATCAAAGAAATTTTATTTTGAAGAGCTTGACAGATTGCAGATAGAACTTGTTAAATTTCAGCAATGGATAAAAGCTAATGGTTTAAAAGTTGTTGTTATATTTGAGGGTCGAGATGCGGCAGGCAAAGGAGGTACGATAAAAAGAATAACACAGAGTCTTAATCCACGTGTATGTAGGATAGTTGCACTTGGAACTCCAACAGAAAGAGAAAAAACACAGTGGTATTTTCAAAGATATGTTTCAAATTTGCCTGCGGCAGGAGAAATGGTTCTTTTTGATAGAAGTTGGTATAATCGTTCTGGAGTTGAAAAAGTTATGGGATTTTGTACTGATAAAGAATATTGGGAGTTCTTACGTTCTTGTCCGAATTTTGAAAGAATGTTGATACGTTCTGGTATTATTTTAGTAAAATATTGGTTCTCAGTAAGCAATAATGAACAAGAGCGTAGATTTCAGGCAAGATTAAAAGACCCTACAAAACGTTGGAAACTAAGTGAAATGGATATTGCTTCAAGAGATAGATGGATAGAATATTCAAAAGCAAAAGATGAAATGTTAGCATATACAGATACAAAAATTTCGCCTTGGTATGTAGTTGCTGCCGATGATAAGAAAAAAGCAAGACTAAATTGTATAAGTCATTTGCTAAAAATGATACCTTACAAAGATTTACCACAAAAAGAAATAAAACTTAAAACTCGTGAAATTCATAAAGGATATGTAAGACCGCCTATGAACGAGCAAACTTTTGTTCCCGAAATTTATTGATGATTAGTTTTTAGTGGTTAGTTGTTAGTGGTTAGTTTCTATTTCTTAGTTTCTATTTTTTATTAATATGTTGTGTTTTAAAACCATTAAAAATTCAATATTTTTATAATAATAATTCCTTGATTCCCAACACTTAAATATTTTGATGCGTAAGTTTAGTAATTCAAATTTTAACTATTTTTCAAAAATGTTCAATATAAAAAAAAATTATACAGTTTATCAAATATTTATTTCTTGCTTTGTAATTAAATTAAAAAATTTTATATTTAACTTAGATGGCAAAATTTTAAATTTTTTCACTATTATTTTTTTTGTTTATATAACTTTATGCTCGTGCAATAATATAAAAAGTCCACCAACAGATTATTACAAAATTATTGGTTACACTCAGGGAACAACTTACAGTATTATTTATAATGGTGATTCGACTACATTTTCAAAATTAGAAATTGACTCTATTTTGCATGATTTTGATATGTCATTGTCTATTTATAAACCAGGTTCAATAATTTCAAGAATTAATAAGAACGATACAGGAGTTGTTATTGATAAATATTTTAGGATTATGTTTGATACATCACTCGATATAAATAAAAAAACAGACGGTGTTTTTGACATAACAATAGGTCAGATAACAAAAGTACTTGGATTTGGTATAACAGAAGCAAATGATATTGTAAACGAACAAATTACTGACAGTTTATTGCAATATGTTGGTATATCAAAGGTGAAAATTGATGGAGAAAAAGTTGTTAAGGAATATCCAGAGATATTACTCGACTGCAATGCAATTGCACAGGGACAGTCTGTTGATGTTATTTCTGAGTTTATAGAATCAAAAAATGTTAATAATTATCTTGTCGAAATAGGTGGTGAAATAAAAGCAAAAGGAACAAAATTTGGCAGAGTCTGGAGAGTTGGAATAGATAAACCTATTGAAAATATTGAGTACGGAAAAGAATTACAAGTAAAATTGGAACTAAAAAATAAAGCACTTGCCACATCAGGCAATTACCGTAAATTTTATGTGAGAAACGGGAAGAAATATACTCATTCTATAAATCCGAAAACAGGAAAACCAGCATATCAAAATATATTAAGTGCAACAGTTATTGCAAATAATTGTATGATTGCAGATGCTTATGCAACAGCCTGTATGGTCGCAGGATTAGAAAAAGCTAAACAGTTTATAAATAATGATATACAGTTAGAGGCTTATTTTATTTATTCAGACAAGAATGGAAAAATGGAAGTTTATTACACAGAAGGTATAAAATCAATGATTGTAGAATAATTTATTATGTTTATCATTGTTGAAAATAAATTACTGTCGGTGTGGCTTATTCATGCCGACAGTTTATATATACATAAGGAAATTACGAATTATAAATTATGAATAACGAATTGGTTTACACACCTGATAATAAATATTTTACAAAAAACAAATCATAAGTTATTTTTTAACGATTACTAAGTCGTTTATTATGAACTATATATTTTCCAATCGAAAAACAAATTATTCATTCATTAATTGTTATAATTTAGTTAAAAATGTTACAAATATTTCAATATAAAAAAAAAATTGTTCGTCTATTTATAACTTTCATATTATTGTTTTCGCAAACGATAATATATTCACAGGTTGATTCTGTTTTATCTCAAATTCAGAAAAGTAAATCGGTTTCAATAGACAAAAAATTGAAAATTATTCATATAAAAAATTTCAATGATTCAAATATCTACTGTAAACTTTTTTTTGATGTTCCTCCACATTTGTCGGCAGATAGTAAAGGAATTGATTTTATAACTGGTAAATTACTTTCCAAAGGTGTAGCTGGAACAATGCCTGATGAGTTCGCCGAAGAGCGCAAAAAAGAAGGAATGACATTTGATGGAGGCGTTAATTATTTAAGTGTTACCTCAACTGATAATAATGTTGATGAGATGATAAAATATTTGTCTTCTTTAATTTTTTATCCAGAGTTCGATGAAAAAGAGTTTGAAAAAATTTTGAAAGCAAAAATAAAAACATCGTTTCCTCCGGGTATATCTCCGCGTATGTATGTTAAATCAAAAGCTGCAAAAATGCTTTACGGTGACGAACATCCTTACGGTGAGAATTATTCCAAAGAAAAATTACCAAAACTAACAAGCGATGAATGTAGAAGATATTTGCATGATTATTTATTGACCTCCGATAAATATCTTGTTGTTATTGGAAATGTTTCTTTGGCTTCAATAATTTCGTCTGCAAAAAAATATTTTGAACGTTTGTCGCCAGCGAAACCACTCAATGTAAAATTGCCAGACGTTAAATTGCCAAAACATACAATGCTCAATTTTCACGAAACAGAAGAAAAAATCACAGGAAAAAGAACATACCTAAGTTTACTGTATCCAGCAAATTTGAAAATTAATGACAATGATTATTATAAAGTATTGATTTTGAATAAAATTTTTGGAGCATATCAGACGGGTCGTCTTTACAAAAAACTTATAACAGAAAAAAAAATTGCAGATTTTGTTTTCTCAGAACTTAAACCATTAGAAATTATTGGTGAATTTGAAACTACTGTTGTTTTTGCGCCAAGTGATTTAGCAAAAATTGTGAACATTATTATTGACCAACAGGCTGAGTTAATAAATAATCCAGTTTACGAAGGAGAATTGCAAATAGCTATGAATCTGTTGAACAAAGATTTTATTAAAAAAATAGAAAATAATCATAAAGTTTCAGAAATTCTTTTTAATATAGAAAAATATAATATTCCACCAGATTATTATACATCATTTATCGACAAAATAAAATTATTAAAACCAAAAGATATACAAAAAACGGCAAAAAAATATTTGAGAACAGACCGTAACACTATAGTTGTTCTTGGCGAGAGCAAAAAAGCAAGGAACGAGTTCTTAAAACTTGCCGTAAAAGCAGAAATAAATGTTTACGAAAATGATACAGTAACAGCTAATATATCTTACGGTTTCGGAGCTATTAATATTATCGAAGAGTTCCTGAAAAAAGTTAAAGCTGATAAACTCCCTGCAAACCAAACAATTAATATAAAAGCAGTTTATGATTTTGGAAATCAAACAAAAACTGTAACACAAAAAATTTTAAGAAAAAAAGGTAAATATAAATCTGTTGTTATGTTAAGAGATGATTCAACCAGTTCTTTTTGGGTGAAACAGGAAATATTTAACAAAAAAAATACTGCTCTTATAACAGCAAAAGAAATACATGTACAGGACAGCAACGAGCTATCTATGGTGAAAACAAACAGCTATCAATTTCCAGAATTGGAATATTCTGATAACAATCTTATTAAGGTTGAGCTTCTTGGGATTTACGATATTAATGAAGTGCAGGTATATAAAATTTTGGTAAGCTATCCAAACGAAAAATACAGATACGATTACTACGATACAAAAACATATTTGAAAATAATGTCGGAAACGCTTGAGAAGGAAGGCGATGATTTTGAGATAATAAAAACCATAGAAATATCAGATTATAAGGAAATTCCTGATAGTAAAGGAAAAATGACTGCATATTCGAAAAAAATAACTTCTGATAATTTTGAAGCCTATTTTAAAGTTATTTCAGTTGACTTAAAAACAAAAATAAATAAAAAAGAATTTATAATTCCGAAAAAATAACAAAAAAGAATTAAGACAGACGTATCAAAATATTTAAGTACAGAAAATCAAGTATGATTTATTTTTGATGCGTTTGTCCTAAATAATTATTTCTATAGTTGCCATAAAATCAATTTTTTAATTATTTTTACAAAAATAAAAGAATATCCTAATTTTTTAACCTTTACTAAGGAAATTACTAATTATAAATTATGAATTGGTTTACACATATTAATAAGTATTTTACAAAAAACAAATCAGAATGTTATTTTTTAACGATTACTAAACATAATAAAAAAACTGCTGAGAGATTAACTATTCCCGACAGTTTTTTTATGTTTTTTATATTTTTTTCTAAAATCTAAATCCAAATGTAACTATTGCAAAATGCTTATTATTAAGTAGTTCAGCTGTTGGTTCGCTTTTACTTCCAATAGGATTATTAGGATAAACATTTGTTGCATCATAGAGATACATTGATTCTGATTTTTCGGAATAAGAATAAGACATATCTAAGTAAACTTGTTTTGAAGCAAAACTTATACCGCCCGAATAAACAAAATTAGCATTATCAAATAAATCTGATGTCGCCTTGTAAGGACTTGAATAAATAGAATATCCTCCTCGCACTTTTATCAATCCGAAATTCAATTCAGCACCAGCACGTAAACTGTGGCTTTCTCCAAATTGATTTTTAATAAGTTCGTTTTCGTTATCAAAAGTGTAATCGCCAGAGTAATATTCTTTTAATTTCATATTTGAATAATCAGTAAATTCATATTCAAAACTAATAGTCATAGGTGCAGTATAAAAATTTCCAAATTCATAAGACCTAAGTATAAATGCCAAACCAGCATTTGCTCTGAATGGACTTGTCAGTTTCCAATCAAATTTTCCTTCGCCACTGTCAAAATAATAATCAGAATCGTCGTTCTCGTCAGCTGTTGGGAAGCGTGCATAAATCGAGGTGCTGTAATAATCAACAAAATCAGAAAAAGTCGAACTGTGAACAGCTCCACCAATACGAACAAATTCAAAAGGCTGAAAAAGCATTCCAAATTTAAAATTAAAACCATTACCTTCTGTTTTAAGCGATTCTTTGTAGATAAACTCTTCTGGATACTCTTGTATATTTTCATTCGGCTCATCAACACTTTCCCTAAAAACATCTGTAAAATCATGCTCTTTGTATGTAATATCTTGTTCAAAATTCATATTCTGAATTCCAAAAGTTCCGCCCATATACAAAATATCAAGATAGTTTATCGCAAAAGAAAAATCCCATTCGCCCATTCCACCACTTGTTAATATTTGTTTTCTTTGCGTCTCGCCATATTCTCCCTCATCAACTACATGTTTATAATATTCATCTCCATCTTTTTCCAACAAATATGTTTCCCAAGCTAAACTTTCTCTATAAGAGCTGTATCTGTCTCCGTATTCATCGCTGTGCGGAGAGTTTGCATTATAAACAAAATAATCAAGTATCGAACCTGTTTCGTTCTCGCCTCTTACTACTGTCTCTTGTGTAAAATCTTTAATTCTGTTGTATGCTATTCCGAAACTTATTCGTTTCCAATCGCTGTCTTCAATGTCAATAACGCCTATCCAACCGAAATTTGATATTTTAAAACCAAAATCTTGTTCCTCTCTGTTTGTACCATTGTATTTACTATTTGTTTTACTTAAAATAAATTCTGGACTTATTTCAAAATGTGACCTTTTGTAAATAGCCATACCTGCTGGGTTCGTTCCCAAGACGGACATATCTGCCCCAACAGCACTCAACGAACTTCCCATAGCAACCGATTTTGCTGAACCTTGATAAAACAGCTCTGAATATCTTATTGCATCAGTTTGATTTTGTGCAAACAAAACAACAACTCCGAGAAATATTATAATCGGTAATAATACTATTTTTTTTGTCATAATTTTTTTTATTTCTATGTGTTTTTTTATTGAAAGATGAAATTTTGTAATTCTTTTAAAACTTCAAAATCTCATCTTTAATTAATTATAATTCAACTTGCTTTTGAATATTTATCTTCGTCCAGAACGAGAAGAACTATTCGAACTACTGCGTGTCGAACTTCCACTGCTTCGGCTTGAATTATTACTGCTTCGTGTCGAACTTCCACTACTTCGGCTTGAATTATTACTGCTACGTGTCGAACTTCCGCTGCTTCTGCTTGAATTATTACTGCTTCTTGTCGAACTTCCGCTGCTTCTTTTATTAGAATTATTGTTGCTTCGTGTCGAGCTTCCACTACTTCTATTAGAATTATTATTAGAACGACTACTATAATTTGATTTATTGCTACTACTTGGTTTTGAATAAGAACTCCTTCTATTAGAGCTGTTTGTACTGCTTCTGGAACTCGAACTTGCACTGCTTGGTTTATTGTAATTTTTGTTTGAACTTGTGCGACTATTATTTGTTTCATTCTTAGTTCTTCTGCTCGAGCTGTATTTATTTCTTGTTGAATTCGTGCTTCTGTTTACTCTAACATTTGTATTTTTAGAAGCTGTTTCATTATTGCCTGTACGTGTTTTACTGTCTGTTGCTGTTGTTCTTACAACATTTGTATTTCTTGTTCCTGTGTTACTGCTCGTATTACGTTTTACATCATTTCTGTTTCCTGTGTTCACTGTGTTACTTGTCGTTCTGCCAGAACCTCTGTGTACATTATTTCTATTTCTGGTATTTCCTACTGTTCTGTTTCCTGTTCCTGTTCTATGTCCGTAGTTATAGTTACTGTTGTTATTTCCGTAATAATCGTTATAATATCCGCCGTAAGCATAATATCCATTGTAGCCGCCCCAATAACTACCATACCAAGGGTTATTCCAGTAATAATAAGGTCGATACCAATTATAATATCTTCTATAACTACTATAATAAGGATATCCAAAAGACAAACCCCAACCACCATAGCTGTAATAATCATTATAATAACTGTCCATCACATAAGTATCCGAATGAAATCTTCTTATTCTCGAAGTATAAGAATTATCATTTGTTATGTAAACATCGCTTCCATCTTCAACTACAATTGTTGTCTCTCCGTTTTCGTCATCAGTATATACAGTAACATTTGATGTTTCATCTGCGTAATTATCATAAACTCCATCATCTGTACTTGTTGTATCATCTGCACTTGCATTTTTAACAACTATTGTTGTTTTGGCTTTCGGATAAGCGTCATCGTAGTGATGCACTATTCTTGTTGTTGTACAAGAGCCTAAAATAAATAGTGCAATACCAAATATTAAGATTAATTTTTTCATTTTAATTTCCTCCATTATTTGTTTGTTTTGAAAAATATTTTTAATAATTAATAAATCAAAAATTGTACCGTTTTTACATATATCGTGCCAAAATTATTTTACAGATTTTTCAACGATTTCAATTTCTTTTTTTGTTAGTTCGTAAAGTTCATAAACCATCTTATCAATTTCTTTATCGGTTTGGTTTATTTGAGTTTGTAATTTGTTAATTTTTTCTTTTGACGTATTAAAATATTCTCGCCATTCGTTGTTTTCTGTGCCAAGTGAAAATTTTACTTTCTTCTTGCGAAGTTCTTTTTTAAACTCATCGTATTCCAGATTGTGAAAATTTTGCAGTTTCCGACTTAATTTTAAAAGGCTTTTTTCCTCCTGTAAAGTCTGTAAAAAATTGTCTTTTTCTGTTTGAAAAACTTTGTTTAATGAAAGCATTAAATCAGCTTTTTTTATAAATTTCTTTTGCTGTCTTATATTTATATGTTTATAAGGTAATTCTTTAACAAAAATAATCTTAACTTGTGCAAAAATTCGACCTGCTTCTTCTGTTAAAATAGAATAATAATAATTTAATAACTTACTGTTAAGCAAAATCATTACAAATTTTAAATCAATATCATTTTTAAATTCAGCTTGTTGAATAATTGAATGAACAGTTTTATCTGTATGATGTCCTTGATAATCAATAGCTACAATTAGATTACTTGCCGTTTGTCTATAAATAAGTTTAGGAATATTTTCTAAAATTTCTTTTGTAAAACGAAATGTATCATTATTTTTTAAAAAAGATTTATAATTGTGTTTTAAAAAATTTACAGGTTTTGAAAAATAATATTTTTTAATTTGTGAACCTTTTAAATATGGAATATCTTTATTATTTTTTTGTAATCCAGGATAAAAAACCTTGTCGCCAATAGAACCGAAACCTCTTTTTTTACCTCTTCCTTTTGTCCAGTAATTATAACCAATATCTTTTACAAGAAGATAATTTTTCAATTTTGATAATTTTGATAATTTTAAAAAAAGTCCATTTCTTGCGATAAAATTATTTGTATTTAATTTAACATATCCTTTTTCTTTATCTAAATCGCTTTTCATTATCCAGCCTGTTTCTTGCGTTGTTTTTTGTAAATTAATAATTGCCGTAAATACATTAGCATCTTTAAAAATTATTTTATTAGCAAAATCAATAATTGCAATAAGTTGAAATTTAATCAATTTGTTCCTCAACTCTTTGAAGTAATCACCTCTAATATAAGAATTTGGTGTAATAAAAGAAAAATATCCTTCATTTTTTAATAATTGTAAACTTTTTTCAAAAAAAGCAACATACAAATCATTATTTCTTTTAAAAGTAGGATATATTGTTTCGAAATATTTTTTATCCTCTATTTCAAATACAATTCTATACGGCGGGTTTCCAATTACTACATCAAAACCTCCGTTTTTCATTATTTCTTTA
>JAOZMB010000119.1 GCA_029934515.1 Bacteroidales bacterium | reverse complement strand
AGAAGTCGAACCAAGAAGAAATCCAATGGCACAAAATTTAGCTGAAATGATTGTTGCACAAAAACTTAATAATAATAAATGTCCCGTTTACGGAGCTTATGTTGTTGGCAGAAACTGGTTTTTTATGATACTTGAAAATAAAACTTATACAGTCAGTGATGCTTACATTGCTACGAAAAATGATATTTTTGATATTTTTAAAATTCTTAAAAATCTCAAAATAACTATCATTGAAATATTAAAAAAAATGAACGCTCAAAAAACTAACAAATAAAATATTAAATAAAATGGAAAAAGAAAAAAAAATTAAGAAAAATTTTACGGCTTGGGATATGGAGGAATTAGAGGAGGCATTCGATTTAACAGAACTAAATTCCAATAAACATTTACATAATTTGTTAAATACAGAAATTGAATTATCTGATTTTGAAAATCAGAATTTAAAATATTACCTAAAAATGTCAACCAATAAGATGAAACAGTGGAACGAGACAGAACTTATAACAAAATTTATAGGTCCGATGATTTCGCTTGTTAATTTCGATACACCAGATTTTAATTATTTTGCAGAACGATATATATCAGCTATTGTTGGAGATTACGAAATGTTGGGTAGAGCAGACGGTATGATTGCAACAGGAAAATGGAAACCAAAAATTCCTTTCTTTTTTATTAGTGAATACAAAAAAGAAGTCGAACCAAGAAGAAATCCAATGGCACAAAATTTAGCTGAAATGATTGTTGCACAGAAACTTAATAATAATAAATGTCCCGTTTACGGAGCTTATGTTGTTGGAAAGCAATGGCATTTTATGATACTTGAAGATAAAACTTATACAATCAGCAGAGCTTTTGATGCTACGAGAAATGATATTTTTGATATTTTTAAAATTCTTAAAAATCTTAAAATAACTATCACTGAAATATTTAAAAAAATGAACGCTCAAAAAAACTAACAAATAAAATGAAAAACGAAAAAAATCATATTTTATTATCACAATATCTTATGTTTTTAGAGCAATTAAAAATCAAGTTCTACTAAAAAAAACTATTTTTTATAATCTGCAAAACGATAAGTATTAAATTTTTCGCGTATTGTTTTTATTCTTTGTATTGGTCTAATCTCCAATCTATTACACTGTGATTGCCGAATTTATATTCAAAAGCTAATTTTGGAATTCCGTTTATTTTTGTGTTCTCATCTAATACAATTTTGCATGTTTCTTTATTGCGTATTAATTTGGCTTTTGGATTTTTTTCTGGTTTATCTATTTCAATTATTTGTAATTTATACGGTTTTGCGTTTTAATAGTTTATATGCAAATCCATAAGTTTTTTGCCACAATTTGTACACTTCCAAAAATATTTTATATATTTTAAGTCTTGGTGCAATTAAAAATTGTATTGTAAAAGTTGAAGATAAAGGATTTTTGGTATAAAATTGTGTATATAATATTGTTTGCCACGACTATTTATAAATTATATTCCTTTTCTTTTAAGAACGACAATAACCGTATAAATTAGGATTTTGAAATCAAGATAAATAGATATATTTTCAATATAAAACATATCGTAATTTAATCTCTCAAGCATTTCTTTAACATTTTTTGCATATCCGTATCGTACCTGTCCCCACGATGTTATTCCCGGTTTTACTTTTAAAAGACGATAATAATACGGTGCTTTTTTAACTATTTTATCAATATAATATTGTCGCTCAGGACGAGGCCCGACAATTGACATATCTCCTTTCAAGACATTAAAAAACTGAGGTATTTCGTCTAAACGATATTTCCTCATAAACTTTCCGAAATTTGTTATTCTGTTATCATTTGCAGATGATAATTGTGGCCCGTTCTTTTCAGAATTAACAAACATAGACCTAAATTTGTATATATAAAATTCTTTTTTATTCCTTCCTATACGTTTTTGTTTAAATAAAATAGAACCTTTTGATGTTAATTTGATGCCTATAATCGCAAATAAAAACAATGGAGAAAATATAACAATCGCAAATAATGAAAAAATTATATCGAAAGTTCTCTTAAAATTTTCTATCCCAGCTGGCATCAAAGTATGTGAAATTATTATAAGAGGTGTACCAAGAAAAAATGACATCCTAACTTTTCCAGTAAGAACATTGTATAAAGAAGGAATTATTTTTACAACAACATCAACATGTTGCAATTTTGTTAATATCTTTTCTATTTCTTTATGCTCCGAAGTCTCAAGAGCCAAGATGACTTCTTCTATTTTATATTTTTTAATTATATCAATAATATTTTTAAAACCACCGAGATGCTCTAACTTATTGCATAATTCATTATTTTTTTTATCGTAAATATCAATAAAACCAATAAATTTATATCCATATGCTTCATCTCGACTTTTTATACTATTAAATAAATTCAGTGCTTTACCATTACTTCCAACCAAAAGAGTATTAAAACCTATTTTTCCTGATGTAATTTTTCTTTTTGTAATAGAAGTTATTGTTATTCTTGGAATCCAAGTTAAGAAAAAATGACTTACCAGCAAAAGAATAAATGATAAATAATAATCTCTATAAGACACCACAGGGTCATCGAGCAGGAGAACAAAAAATATTATAATATTTCCAGTCAAACTTATTGTTATTGTTTGACCGAGTTCATTAATTCTTTTTTTCTTTAAAATATTACTATAATATCCAGTAGAATAATAAAGCATTAACCAAGCAATAGGTATTCCAAACTGAGCAGTCCAAAATTTAATACTATTCTCGTAAAAAAAACTGTACTCAAAAATATAAGATTCAATATAAACCTTTCGCAGGGTATAAAATATTAACCATGCAATTCCAGCTGACAAATAATCGGTCAGACAATATTTAAAAATTTGTAAATTCTTATTCATCAAGGAAATTAAATTAAATAATTAATGAACGATATTGATTAAAAAAATTCAAAATTACAATATTAATAATCAATATATATCATAATTCAAACTCTTGTCTGTTGTTATCATACTTTTACGTTTTGTAAATATATATCTAAAAAGTTGTCGAGTATATTTTTTTCTTTTACAATAATCTTCATAAGATTCCTCTCGCCATTTGAAATTTTTATCCAAAAATACATTTGGTGATACATATTTATAAACGGCAATTCGAATCAAACTTGAAAAATTTGAACTCTTTTCGGTATTTTTTATTTTCAAATCAGGAGCCAAAAAAACAATACTTCTTTTTTTGCATTCTTCTGATAATTTATCAATTACACTTTTTAATTCGTTGATTTTATTGGCAATTGAAAAATTATTATACTCAGATTTTCCTATTTCCTGAATAGGTCGAATCTGAAATGTAGATATTTTTATTTTATCAAATAAATCAAAAAAATAATTCAAATCATCGATATTGTCTTCATTAACGGTATAGTTAATACGAATATTCGGATAATTTACTTTTTTTATTTTTTTTATTTTATCTATTAATTTTATATTTTTTACAAATTTTTCGTAAGAGGCATTCTTCATAAAATATTCATAAGTTCTTTTACGAATACCGTGCAATGAAATAATAATTTCATCTAATCCTGTATCAATCAGTTTGTTAATTAAAGTTTCATTTAATAAATTTGCATTTGTAGTAAGAGAAATATTTTGTACATTATACTGTTTACCTTTTTCAATTAAATAAGTAAAATCTTTATATACAGTTGGTTCGGCACCACAACCTATTTGAAGTTTTAGAACACGCTTAAATATTAGTTCTGACATCCTGTCTATATCCAAACGAGACAGTTTTACGTCTGACTTTTTTGGATTATTAGCATCACTAAAATAACACATTCTGCATTTTAGGTTGCATTTTAATATAGGGTCGATATTAAGGTAAATATAGGGTTTTCTTAACAAATGGAAAATTAATATTCCAAGAAATTTTATCCTATGGTTCTTAATTAATCTATTGATTTTTAGAAGTTTGTAGAAGTTCAAAATTAAATATAATTAAATTTATAGTAAAATATAAGTTCATGATTTAATGAAGATAAGAAAAAAAATATACAGTATAAACAAGTAAATGCAAATTAAATATAATTATTTTATTTTTCAAAATTATTTATTAAAATAAAAATTATTTGTATATAATATGTTTTTTTATCAAATTTGTAATAAAAAAATACAACAAATTTTGAAAATTATTGTAATAGACAACTACGACTCGTTTACATATAATCTGGTACATTATATTGAAAAAATATCTTCCTGTGAGCTTGATGTATTTAGGAACGATGAAGTTTTATTATCAGAAATTGAAAATTATGATAAGATTATATTATCACCTGGCCCAGGACTACCGACTGAAACTTACAATCTTTTGCAAATAATAAAAACTTTTGCAGGACGGAAACCTATATTTGGAGTTTGTCTTGGTATGCAGGCTATTGCTGAAGTTTTTGGCGGTGAGTTGGAAAACTTATCAGAGGTTTATCATGGTATTGCTTCAAAAATATATATAAACTGTAAAATAGATGAACTTTTTTATGGTTTGCCTCATGTATTTTATGCTGGAAGATATCATTCTTGGATAGTTTCACGAAATAACTTTCCGAAATGTTTAAATATTACAGCAACAGATAAAGAAAAAAATATCATGGCACTCAGTCATAAAACATTTGATATTAAGGCAGTTCAGTTCCATCCAGAATCAATATTAACACCACACGGAGAAGATATTATTAAAAATTTTATAAAAAAAATCTAAAAAAATTTTGTATTTATTATTTTTTTTATAAATTTGCAAGTATTACATTAATATAATCATTACAACAAAATGAAGAACATTACAAATATTCCATATTATTTAAAGTCAAATGACATAAAACCATCATTTCAAAGAATGAAAATTTTTGATTATCTTTACAAAAATAAAAATCACCCAACTGTTGAAATGATTTATAAAGAATTGTCTGGAATAATACCAACTCTTTCAAAAACAACAATTTACAATACTCTAAAATTATTTGTTAAAAAAAATATTGTAATAATTGTTAATATTGAAGACAATGAAACAAGATACGATGCTGATGTTTCTACTCACGGACATTTTAAATGTATTAAATGTAAAGAAATATATGATTTTTTGTTTGATACAGAAAATTTAAAAATACAAAATTTGAAAGGTTTTCAAAAAGATAAAATAGACCTATATATAAAAGGTATTTGTAAAGAGTGTTTGTTTAGTGGTTAGTTATTAGTGGTTAGTTGTTAGTTATATGATATGATATGTTTTTAGAACGATTAAAATTCACTATTTTCAGCACTTAAATATTTTGATGAGTTTGACATAAGTGTTTATAATAATTTAACATTAATTTACAAATTTTTAATTATAATCTCAATAAATTTATAAACATAAAAAATTAAATTAAATGGCATTAGTTGGAAAAAAAGCTCCTTTTTTTAAGGCAGCGGCGGTAGTAAACGGAAATGAAATTGTTGATGGATTTTCGCTTGAGCAGTTTATTGGCGAAAAAGATGTAGTATTTTTTTTCTATCCGTTGGATTTCACATTTGTTTGTCCGACAGAGCTTCTTGCTTTTCAAAATAAAATTGAAGAGTTCGAAAAAAGAAATGTTGCTGTTGTAGGTTGTTCGGTAGATTCGCAATTTTCGCACTGGGCTTGGCTACAAACAGAATTAAAAAACGGTGGAATAAAAGGTGTAAAATATCCTATTGTATCTGATTTATCAAAAACTATTTCCGAAAATTACGGAGTCCTTGCAGGCACATGGGATTACGATGAAGACGGAAACGCAATTTTTGAAGGAGCTGCAGTTGCATACAGAGGTTTATTCCTAATTGACAAAGCTGGAAATGTAAGACACGAACTTATTAATGATTTACCACTTGGAAGAAATGTTGACGAGGCATTAAGAATGGTAGACGCACTTCAGCATTTTGAAAAATATGGAGAAGTATGTCCAGCAAACTGGAGCGAAGGAGATAAAGGAATGACAGCATCACAAGAAGGAGTAGCAGATTATTTATCAAAACTGTAATTTTTTTTGTATTTCTTATTATTAATTAAAAAATAAAATAAAAAAATAGAAAAATGAAAATAAATAAATATGTTGATATATCAACACTCGACAGAGAAGCCAAACGAGATTATATAGACAGACATTCGGCATTTGTGCATTGTGCTGATGTTGCCACAAAAGGCAAAAAATTTAAAGTGAAAGTTCAAGTTGGTGATGAATATTTACACCCTGATGATTTTGACCATTATATTGCATGGTTGCAATTGTGGAACGGCGAAAAAATGCTTGCACAAGCAAACTTCTCGGCAGGAGCTTTCGGAAACGAACCAGCACATACAGAAGTGGACTTTTATGTTGTTCCAACAAGAAAAATGAAACTTACAGCAATGGCATTTTGTACAAAACACGGTTTGTGGCAAAGTGATGAAGTTATTGTTAATGTTTAACAAAAAAACATATTATATTAACATTTATAAACTTTATCTGTTTGTAAATGTTAATCTTATATTTTGAAAATAAGAATTTAAAAATTTTTATTTTTTAATTTGTTACAATTTTTTTAATCAAAATTAACTTATTTATGTTATCAAAAAAATTAGAATTAGAACTAAATAAACAATTAAATGCAGAATTATACAGTGCTTATTTGTATCTTTCGATGTCTGCTTATCTTTCCGAAAATAATCTAAATGGATTTTCAAATTGGATGCGTGTTCAATTTGAGGAAGAACAGGCTCATGCAATGAAATTTTTTAAATTTATTCTTGACAGAGGCGGCAAAGTAGAACTTGAAAAAATCAAAAAACCGTCAACAGAGTGGAAAGGAATTATTGATGTTTTTGAGAACGTATTAAGGCACGAAGAAAAAGTAACTGGGCTTATAAATAATTTGATTGATATTGCATATACAGAAAAAGACCATGCATCAGTTGCCGAGCTTCAATGGTTTGTAACGGAACAGGTAGAAGAAGAAGCTACTGTTTCGGAATTATTAGACCAATTAAAAATGATTGACGGAAAAGGAGCTGGACTATTTATGCTTGACAGAGAAATGAACACCAGAAAATTTATTCCTTTGTAGTTTAGTAAATTACGAATTGGTTTACTCCTAATAATAAGTATTTTACAAAAAAAAAATCAGTGTTTAATCTGTATAATCAGTGTTTATCTGTGTTCCTATTACTCCGATAAATAGGAACGCTGAAGAACGCGGATTATACGGATATTTCACGGATTTTGTTGCAAAGATATAAATATTTTTGATGCGTCTGTCCTAACTGCGTAAGTAATGGTTAAAAAATAACTTCCTGATTTGTTTTTTGTAAAATACTTATTAATTCGTAATTCATAATTTATAATTCGTAATTTACTAAGCTCAGTTATTTAAGTTTAAAAATAAAATCTCCTCCTTCGTCTCCTGTTTCTTTGACTTCGCCAAATTGCGGAATTTGATTGTTAGGACTGTTATTTATTACGGCTTCTTTAAAACTTGCAAATAATTGTTCTGATGCCAAATATTTTTTATTGTTCTCTCGCAAACGCTTTACAAGATATTTTATAAATACGCTTTTATCCGGAACTTCTTTAAGGTTGCCACTGGTCATTGCTTTACGGCTCGGATATTTATAAAGTTCTTTTGTTGCAACATCAGGGTTAATAAAAACTTTGCGAATTTTGAAAATAGAACCACCAAAACAAGCATCTGTTATCAGCAAAGTATGTTTTGATGAAATGCCCTGCATATAATCTCTGATAATTCCGTTTGATAACCAAGTACTACGTTTACTTTTGTAAGAATCAGAGAGAAACCAATAACCTTGTTTAAATTTTTTATCCCAATATCCATGTCCAGCATAAAAAACTATTAAATTATCTTTTTCTGTAATAATTTCGGCATAATTATCCAATGATTCTGTTATTTCGTTTTTGGAAGGATTTTTAAGAAATATTATGTTTTCGCTCTCAAAACTGTATCTTTCTCTTAAAACATTGTAAAGTTCTAGGGCATCGTTTATCGGCTCGTTGAGGTCGTTTATCGAAGGATCGCGATAATCCTTGACACCGATAATCAAAGCATAATATTTGCCTGTTTGCAAAATATCAGGGTTAACGGGAATATTTACAATTTCGTTTTCGATTGATTGCGAGATCCTTTTTATTGTAAATGTTTTTGTTGAAGTATTGGATTTTATATCTGTTGCAGATACAGTAAATTCTGTTTCTCCGATGCCAAGTAAAACATTCTTTCGGAAATCACCATGCTCATCAACAAAAGCTTCTTCGTTGTTTACAAGAACTTCAAATATTCCGCTTGCATCTTTTACTTTACCTTTGATTGTAATTCTCTTACTTTTAACAACCGGCTTTAAACCACGTGAAACATCAGGAAAAATTATTGTTATTTCAGGAGGAGTTTTATCCAGATTTGCCGGTTTGTATTTCTTTTTCTTTGTAATTGTTACTGTTTCCGAATTATCTTGAATATTATCTAAACCAGAACCGACACCGCTTAATTTATAAATTATTGCTGTTTTATCATAAGACCCAGAAGCTAAATATTTCCCATCTGGACTGAAACAAACGCTACTGACAAAATTTGTGTGGTCTGAAATAGTTTGCGTTTTTTCAAAATTATTTCCGCTTAATTGATAAATTATAAATTCTTTATAAGCCCCAGAAGCAAAATATTTCCCGTCTGGACTGAAACAAACGCTAAACACCAAATTTGTGTGGTCTTCAATAGTTTGCGTTCTTTTAAAATTATTTCCGCTTAATTTATAAATCATAACTTTGTCATCTGCTGACCCAGAAGCCAAATATTTCCCGTCTGGACTGAAACAAACGCTCATGACATAATTTGTGTGGTGTTCAATAGTTTGCGTTCTTTTAAAATTATTTCCGTTTAATTTATAAATCATAACTTTGTTATCCCAAGACCCAGAAGCCAAATATTTCCCGTCTGGACTGAAACAAACGCTCCTGACATAACTTGTGTGGTCTGAAATAGTTTGCATTCTTTCAAAATTATTTCCGCTTAATTTATAAATCATAACTTTGTTATCTGCTGACCCCGAAGCAAAATATTTTCCGTCCAGACTGAAACAAACGCTCCTGACATAATTTGTATGGTCTGAAATAGTTTTAATAATTTTCATATCCGATAAGCGAAGAATTGCTACATCTGTAATACTTTTATAGCTTGAAAAAGCCATAAATTTTTCATCAGGGGAAAAACTTACACTTCCAGCATAATAATTGCTGTTTCCTTTATAATCCCACAATTTATTAAAATTTTTGTCGTATAATTCTACCGTATTATCTCCCACAGTTAAAGCAAAATAATTTCCTTTTGGCGAGAATTCTACCTCGTAAACATCATCTGCATATCCGCTAAGTGTTTTGTGCTTTACGGCATTAAATTGTGCTTTGCTTGTCATTACAATAATCAATAAACTGAAAATCAAAGTAATTTTTTTCATAATAATTTAATTTAAAATTTTTAAAAATATTTACAAAAAAACAAAAAAAATTAAAAACAAAAAAAAGACATCGTTTTTTTATTTAATTTTTCTTATATTTGCAGAATAATTAAAACTTTTAAAAGAATGGAAAATTTTGAACAAAATGCTCAAATGATTTTATAAATTCTTGATAAAACATTAATTACAGAATCCGAATTCTCTGAATCACAGTTAAAAAAAGAGTTATATTTGCTCATGTTTGTTGTTTTTACAGAATTTTTTTAATAAATAAAATGAAAAAAACTTATATGTTAAAAACTGTAATTGTACTTGGCATGCACCGGTCTGGTACTTCTCTGACTTCAAATATACTTAAAGAACTCGGCGTTGATATGGGCAATCGCTTGCTTGGTAAAAATATAAGCAACCCTTTTGGGCATTTCGAAGACCTTGATTTTTTGGAATTAAACCAAGATATTTTGGCATCAGCAGGCGGCGATTATAAAAACCCGCCAAGCAGAAGTGCAATAATGAACCAGAAAGAAAAATATAAAAATAGAATAAAAAAATTAATAGAAAGTAAAAATATTATTTCATTATGGGGCTGGAAAGAGCCAAGGACTTGTCTTACTTTTAATTTATTTTTGCCGTATATCGAAAACCCGCACATTATTTATTGCAAAAGAGATGCCGAGAGGATAATAAAATCGTTATATAAAAGAGAAAAAATAGAACGAAATAACAGCTTAAAAATTATAAATATATACAAAAATGAAATTAATGATATTTTAAGAAATTATCCAAATTTGAAAAAAATAGAGATAATACACAAAGAACTTATCGGAAATCCAAAAGCCGAAATAAATAAAATAATCAAATTTATTGATATTGAACCAGATAAATCAAAGTTAAATAAAGCTGTAAAATGTATAAAATCAAAATCTGAAATCGAAAGTAAAATAAAAAAAATAAAAAATAAGAATAAAATAATAAAAGTAGTTAGTAATATTAAAAAAATAATTTACGATTCTTTTTTAGTGGTTAGTTGTTAGTGGTTAGTTGTTAGTTGTTAGTTGTTAGTTGTTAGTT
>JAOZMB010000197.1 GCA_029934515.1 Bacteroidales bacterium | reverse complement strand
TATTTTCAGCGCGAAAATTCATTTTATAAAATCTTGTTTTTCAAAGAATTAAAATGAGAATTGCTGCAATCTTTTCAAATCATTTTTTATTCTTCTGTTGTTTTCTGCAAGAAAATCAAATACTGAGAACGAAAAAGAAATCAACATATTGAAAGAACTTCCAGAAAAAAAGCCAAAAAAATCGAAGAAAAATTTTATCTTTATCTTTTTGTTTGCTGTATTGGCAACGGCAGTTATTGGTTCTTATGTAATTTATGAAACAGAAAACCCAGAACTTCCAAAAGAAAGAACTAAGAAAAGAGACGATGCAATTGACCGAGTAATAAGAAGAAAATACAAAAAAGAAAATTGCGAACAATACGTTTTAAAAGCTGTATATTCGGGTTATTATCCGATTTTATACAGAGGAAAAATCATTGCAAATGACAGTATTTGGTTAAATATAGGCGAAGTCTGGAAATATGGCAAAACTTGTGCTGGTGAGTTGGGACGTTATCCAGGGCAAATTTATTATTACGATGATAATCAATTGCTTGACAGAAAAAAGATACGTTATATAAGACAATTTATCGGTTCTGAAAAAATGTGTTTAATTGAGGAAAAGAAAAAGATTTATAATTATCCTCTTTTGCCTGAATGTATTAAACGTAAAAAACAATTAATAAGACCACCTGGAAATAAAATTGATAATTAAAAAAAAATCAAAATACTATGATTCAAAACAATAATAAACTTATTTTTTCAAGCATGTCTGATGAGGAAATTGATTTTTCAATTTTGCATCAAGACAGATATTTAGAAAATATTTTAAATAAAAATTTAATAATAAATAATTATACTGGAAAAATAAAAGAAATCGGATTAATTTATATGGCAATGAACCCTCAAAAACCATCTTTACGTCCCGATAGAAAATTTTGGCGTTGGAAATCTGGTTCGTTTGATATGTATGTAAATGTTCCAGATTATGAAAAATTTTGTAATGCAACACATAAAGAAGCCAAAAAAATAATTGCAAAACTTTATCTTGCAAGTATAAAAAAATATCTTTGGAAAAGAAAAGATTTTGATGCTCCGAAATTTTATAAAGACGTAAAAGAAGTTTTTAAACCGATTTTAAATTCATAAAATTTTTTATAATTTTTTTTCTATATAAAAATACTTATCTTTGCGACAGGTGAAAAAATACCTGCAGAGCGCAAAATAAAAAATAAATACATTAATTATGGAATTTGAATGGGACGAAAATAAAAACAATTCAAACAAACAATAACAACATAAATTTTTTAATATTATGAAAAAAACTATTTTTTTATTTACGATTATTTTTATAGCAGGAGGATTATTTGCACAAGAAAATCGGGGAGTAAAGCCCGTTTTGATAAAAATAAAAGAAAAACAGGTAAAATTATACGATGAAAGCCATGCATTGATAATAGGAAATGTTAATTATACAAAGTGGAGCAGACTGCCAGGTGTTGAAAAAGATATAGTTGCTGTAAAAAAAGCTCTCGAACAAAACGGTTTTAATGTGATTTTAAAGAGAAACTTAAACAAAGCGCAAACGGACAAAGAAATTAGCGAATTTATTGCAAAATACGGAGGAAAATTAAATAATAGAATTTTGATATATTATGCAGGACACGGACACACTATAAAAACAAGTTGGGGAAGCGAGCAAGGTTTTATTGTGCCGATAGATGCACCAAAGCCGTTCGGAAACGAAAACATGTTCAGAGGTAAAAGCATAGATATGAAACAATTTGAAATATATGCAACAAGCATACAAGCAAAACACAGTTTGTTTATGTTTGATGCTTGTTTTTCGGGGGCTTTATTTAGGGCTGAACCAGTCCCAGAACCTATAAAATATAAAATACAAAAACATGTAAGACAATTTATAACAAGCGGAAGTGCAGACCAAGAAGTACCAGACGAAAGTGTTTTTAGAAAATTATTTGTAAATGCAATTACAACAAATGATGCAGATAAATTTAAGGACGGATATATAACTGGAACTGAGCTGGGATATTACCTGCAAAAAGAAGTAGCTAATTTCTCTAAAAACTCGCAAAACCCTCAATACGGAAAAATAAAGGTTTTCGAACTCGCACAAGGAGATTTTGTGTTTGTGCTAAATAAAACAAAAGAAGAATACAAGAAATTTTATAATAAAGGATTACAATATTATAGAAACGATGATTTTGAGAATGCAATAATTACACTTAAAAAAGCGAAAGATGCTAAGGATAAACCACAAAACTCAGACGTGGAAGAATGGATAAAGTCTTCTAAGGAAAAAATGAAAAGAAAGAAAAATAAGACAAAACCAAACAGAATTGCTTGGTGGAATAATTTAGACGATGAATGGAAAAAAGAATTTAAAAAAGCTATAAATTTTACTGGAACACCAAGCATAGAAAAAATTAACGAAATTTTTAATTTGGATAGTTTGAATATTTCTGGAAATTGGAATAAGATTAAAAACATCACCAGTTTAGAGCCTCTTAGAAATTTGAATAAATTAGAATATTTAAATTGTTCCTACACCGAAATCACCAGTTTAGAGCCGATTAAAAATCTTAGTAATTTAATTTATTTATATTGTTACAGTACTCAAATCACCAGTTTAGAGCCTCTTAGAAATTTGAATAAATTAGAAAAATTATCTTG